>CADBPP010000173.1 GCA_902796565.1 uncultured Eubacteriales bacterium
ATGAGCATATCCAATGCGCTGCGGTAGATCTTTACCGTATCATTGAAGATATGATTGTAATGTTTGATCTTTACGCTGTATGCGGTGAACATCTTCATACCGGGATCTCCCTGCGGGAAGAATTTTCCTTTTTTGGGTTTCTGTTAACAATATAGGCACAGGAGAGGACAATTCCTCTAAAATTTTCCGATTCTGCCTGAAAAAAGGTAAAAAAAAGAGGCCGTCCCATCAGTGACATCAGAGCCACTGCGGGCGGCCTCTTTTATTCATATCTGGCGGAGACGGTGGGATTCGAACCCACGGACCCTTTCGGATCAAGCGATTTCGAGTCGCTCCCGTTATGACCACTTCGATACGTCTCCGTCTTCTGACGGTGACCGTCAGTGAATTATTTTATATCAAATCCCCTCCGATTGCAAGACTCATATCTCAAGTAATGCCATTATTGCGTATACATAGGTCTTAAGGGCAGTCCTGAGGGTCTCAAGGGGCATGAATTCGTCGTTCATGTGGATGTTGTATTCCTTCCCCGGGAACTCAGGCCCGAAGGCCACCACGTTTTTGAAGGCCTTCGCGTAGGTGCCTCCGCCGATGGTGACGGGCTTGTTCACCGTATCGCCGGTGCCTTTGACATAGGCTTCATAAAGCTTCTTCACGAGGGGGCTCTCGGGATCTATGAACAGGGAGGGCCCGATGCGGGTCTCGGTGAGGGTGAGCCCGGACTCAGCGAAGACCTCCTTCATCCTGTCAGAATATACCCTGAAATCCCCGGTGGTGATGGGATAGCGGATATCTATGGTGGCATAGGTGCCGTCCATGTTGGTACCGATGATGCCCACGTTGAAGGTCAGGGGACCGTAAACGTCGGAAATGGCCACTCCGCAGTTCTCTCCGGTGTAGCTCAGGCCGATCACCCTGTCATAGCCCTCCGCGAAGGGGCAGCTGAAGAGCTTCTCCCCCGCGACGAAGCGCATCATGTGGCTGATGGCGTTCTTTCCCAGTTCCGGTGTGCTGGCGTGGGCGGACACTCCCTGCAATGTCAGCACCAGGTCGTCCTCATCCTCCCTGACGGTGTATCCCATATCGTTCTCTTTCGCATAGGCGGCGAAACGCTTCTTCAGCTCCCCGGCGTATCCGTTCATCTCGGCGTAGAGGCTTGCCCTGTCGCAGACCACGTTGGCGGCCATGCCTCCGCTGAAGTACTTAATGCCCACTTTGGCCCCTTCCCGGGAGGTCTCCCCGAAGAAGCGGGCGTTGTAGTTGCCCTTCTCCCCGAAGATCAGAGGGAACGAAGCGTCGGGAGTGAACCCGCAGTCGAATTCGCCCTCGATCTCCTTATAATGGGCGACGCCCTTCATGCCTGTTTCCTCGTTGGCGCCGAAGAGGAAGCGCACCCTCTTCGTTACCGGCAGGCCCGAGTCCCTTACGATCTTCATGGCGTAGAGCGCCGCCAGCGAGGGGCCCTTGTCGTCGGTGACTCCCCTGCCGTACATCACTCCGTCGACGATCTCACCCGAGAAGGGATCATGCTCCCAGCCCTCTCCCACGGGCACCACGTCCAGATGCCCTATGATGCCCACGAGGCTCTCCCCCTCCCCCATCTCGGCGGTGAGGGCGTAGTTATCGTAGTTCTTCGTCACGAAGCCCAGTTCGGAGGCTATCTTCTCCGCCTCGGCCACAGCCTCGGCGGGGCCGTCTCCGAAGGGCTTACCTTCCGAGGGCTCCCCCTGTACGCTGTAATGGGCCACAAGGCGCTTTATGTCCCTGACGAGGCCTTCCATGTTTTCGTCGACCGCTCTGTCTATATCAAACATTTTCCTGCTCCTGTACATGTATATTTCCTATAAGAGCATTATACAATATTGAAGCTGTTTTACAGCGAGGCATTGCGGTAAAATGCTTCTGTTGTGATATGATATGTGTATCATGACTATAAATGCCCCTTCGGGGGAGTAAGGGACTGAGAAATGAAGATAATCATAGCCGGAATGGGAAAGATCGGCAGCGCGATCGCGGAGAGCCTTGTCACGGAGGGCCACGACCTGGTGGCGATCGACACCAACCCGGAGATACTTGTAAGGATATCCGAGGAGCTGGACATATCCTCGGTGGCGGGCAGCTGCACCAACTCCACAGTGCTGGAGGAGGCGGGAGTCGCGGAGAGCGACCTCCTTATAGCCGTCACCGCCAACGATGAGGTGAACCTCCTGTGCGGCCTGCTGGCCAAGAAGATGGGAGTGGGTTCCACCATCTGCCGTGTGAGGGCCCCGGAATACGCTTCCACCATCGATACCATAAAGGACGACATGGGACTGTCCATGGTGGTCAACCCCGAAAGGGAGGCCGCCGCGGAGATATCCAGGATCATAGAGAACCCCTTCGCCCAGAACGTGGAATCCTTCATGAACGGCAGGGCGAAGCTGATGAGCTTCGAGATAGCCCAGAACTCCCCCATGGAGGGGACCACTGTGGCCCAGCTCTTCTCAAAGATAAAGGCGCCGGTGCTGGTATGCGCGGTGGAGCGTGACCAGGAGGCGCACATACCCTTCGGAAGCTTCTCCTTCGAAGCCGGTGACGTGGTCACCGTCATATGCACCGAGGAAGGCTTCGGTCCCTTCCTGTCCGCCATGGGCCTGGTATCCTCAAAGATCAAGGACGTCATCGTGGTGGGCGGAGGCACCACCGCATACTATCTCGCGGACATGCTCCTTAAGAGGAAGACCAACGTATCCATCATCGAAAAGGATCCCGCCAGGGCCCAGGACATTGCGCTGAAGCTGCCCAAAGCGGACGTCATAAACGCGGACGGCACCGACTACAACCTCCTCAGGGAGGAAGGCATCGATACCGCCGACGCCCTGTGCTGCCTCACGGGGATAGACGAGGAGAACGTCCTGACGACACTGTTCGCCAAGACCAACTGCCCCGGCATCAAGACCATAACCAAGATCAACCGCTCCGACATCGAGCGCACCGCCAGGCCCTTCGACCTGGGCAGCGTGATATCCTTAAGGAGCCTGACCGCTAACCAGGTCCTGCAGTATGTCAGGGCCATGCAGAACAGCATCGGTTCCAGCGTCATAACGCTGCACCGCATCTGCCAGGGCAAAGTCGAGGCCCTTGAGTTCAGGGTCAGCCCGGGGAGCCGTGTGACGGGCATCCCCCTCGAGAAGCTTCCCATCCGAAGCGATATCCTCATCGCCTGCATCAACCGCGGCGGTAGAGTGTTCATGCCCAGAGGAAACGATACCATCGAAGAGGGCGATACGGTCATCATAGTGACCACCGTATCCGGCCTCAGCGAACTTGACGACATAAGAACCGAAGACTGAGGAGAGCCGGCTGTATGAACAAAAGAATGATCATCTATATCACAGGGATACTGATGATAATCGAAGCTGTCCTGATGCTCCCCTCGGTGGCGATCTCACTGATGGACGCGGACGGCCTGTTAAGCTC
>CADBPP010000174.1 GCA_902796565.1 uncultured Eubacteriales bacterium
AGGGAGTAGTTGACATGGTAGAAAAAACGGACCCGAAGGTCCGTTTTTAATTATATTGATATTCCTGCGAATCAGTTCGTCTGTCTGCGCCTGAGAGCTATGAACAGTATCATGGCGGCCGCAGCCATCAGCCCGATCGTCCTCTGCCTCATGCTGGTATACAGCCCTGTATAGGGCGCGGAGTCCGGTGAGGAATCCTCCACTGTGAAGGGCGCTGAAGTCTCGGTTTCCCTGAACACCGCCGTCATGGTGTGCTTTCCGGTGGAAAGGCTGTTAAGAAGCTGCTTCGAGAGCACCACCACGGTGGAACCCTCATAAACACTGTACGTGGAAGGGTCGGTCTCACTGCCGTCGATGAGAAGCTTCACGAAAGCGTCGAAGGGAGCGTCGATCCTGAAGCTGGCACCGTCATCCTTTGTGCGGTCCACGCTCTGACCGTATCCCGCGATGTAATCATATGTGGGTGCAGGGGGATCGACGGACTCAGGCTCGGTATATGCTATCCTTCCCTCGGCAGAGCCGTAGCGGCTGTCTATCACTCCGCCCAGAACGGTGTTGATATATGCCATGAGAGATTCGTCCACGGGTATCCCCGTGTCGAACTGTATGGAGGCCCCTGTAAGGGCATAGTATGTATCCCCGCCGCTGGAACAGAAGTCATTGGTCACCACTGCGTATATGGCGGCAGGATCAAAGGGTTTTCCGTTGATCTCGGTTATGCTCACCCTGTTGATCGTCTTCGGTCCGTAATAGGTGGAACCGGGGTACGTCTCGTCGTTCGGATCATATTTCCTGTTTATATCTATAACGTACTTCATTCCGCTGACCTGCGGGAAGCCTCCGATGCTGGAGGGAGAACAGAACGTGGATGCCTCCAGGGCTTCAAGCAGCTGCGCTCCGGTGACGTATGCCACAGTTACCGTATTGCCGAAGGGCAGCACCGTATGGACGTCCTTTCTGGAGATATCTCCCACGATACTGTCCGGGGCGGAAGTCTGGGGCAGATTGGCCCTGATCCCGCCTCCGTTGACTAGGGCGACATAGTTTTCCTCCGGAAGTTCGAGGCCGCCCTGAGACTTGACGGACCACAGCATGGCGTCCGCCACCAGGTCTCCGAGGTTCGTCTCCTGGGTACGGCACATCTCGCGCCTTCCGTCCAGGAACACCTCCGTTCCGGCGAACACCTGGGAATACTGCTCATCTATATCGTCCATGATGCCCTTGGCCAGATTGTATATATCATCATCCTTGGGAGAGTCATCGCCGATCTTGTAAAGATAGTTGTCCTCAATGGACTTCGTCGCAGTATCGATTATCACGACGCCGATATACTCAAGGCCGGTGCCTGTGGACTGGATGGGTTCATGATCTGGCCCCTCCTCCATGACGGCATGGGAATGTCCGTCGATGATGAATGCAAATTCGCCCGGAAGCTCATTCCAGATATCCAGCGAACGGTAGGGAGAGCTGGCATCGCTGATGCCGAGATGGGAGATAAGGATGATGACATCGGCACCGTTAGATCTGAGATACTCTGTCTGAAGCCGGATGTCCGTGAGGATCTCTGTATCCCCGTCCACGACAAGTCCCTTTATTTTGGCGGGGTTGGCCTTCGTTCTGGTCTCCGGGGTGGCTGTCCCGACAAAACCAATGTTAAGTCCTTTGGGGGATGACCACATGCTGCTGGGCTGCAGTTTTGAAGAAACAGCGCTCCCGTCCTCCATGAATATGTTGCAGCACAGTACCGTAAAGTCGGACGCATCAAAGTTCGTCATCGCCGCTTCCATTCCGTAATCGAATTCATGATTCCCGATCGAGGCATAATCGTAGCCCACCGCGTTCATCATCACGACGCCGTTCATGCCCTCGTTCTCGCTCACGTAGATGGTCCCCTGGGAATAGTCACCGGCGTCCACCAGGATCACTGCATCGGCCCCCTTGTCAAGGAAGTCCTGCCTGAGCCCCGCCACATAGGCGTATCTGTCGATCGCTCCGTGAACGTCATTGGTGTGCAGTATGATCACCTTGCCATTATACTTCTGTGACTGATCCGCGGAACCGGATGCGCCGGTAAGGCTCTCATCCTGCGAAGCGGCAGTGGTATCGGGCCCGACGGTCTCCTCCTGTGCATACGCTGAGCGCGGTATGAAGGACAAGAGCATCAGCATCACCACAAGAAAGCTCAGTAACTGCTTCAGTCCTCTTTTCATTTCTTCCTCCTGCTGAAGGTGCCCGCGAGCGATTGCACCGGGCAGACTTCCGTAGTGAACTACCCGCCACCTGCTTACGCTGAGGTGAGGGCTTCGAGGTCAGAATACTTACCTCTCCTTTTTACCCTGCTATGCCGGCTGCTCCGACAAGATAAGGGGTCTATCCCCGGCGTCC
>CADBPP010000175.1 GCA_902796565.1 uncultured Eubacteriales bacterium
AGATATCTGCACCCCCCGGCGAATACGGAATAGGAATGCCCCAGGAAGGACAGCGCTATAACCAGGGAATGGAAAATGCCTTCGTGCTCCTCCGGATGCCGGCGCTTGAGGATGACGTTCTTCAGGAGCGGCGCCACCACGAAGCACATCATACATAAAATGAATCCCGCCCAGAGAAGATGGATGCTGCCGAAGTAGTTTTCTATGAGCACGGTGGGGATGAGCAGCATCTGGTTGACGGCGGAACAAAAGTACAGGAGCATGTAGAATATGTCGCAGCCCCTGGCATTCCCCCGGGATATGGTGCCGTCGAAGACCATCTCGAAAAGACCGTAGGCATACCGCCTCTGCTTGTCCGTTTCCTCCGTAAAGGTACGGCTGGCGGATTCCGTGAATTCCAGCTCCCTGAGATGGGCGTATTTCCCGTGGTAACCCTTTCCGTAAAGGCGGATAGCCATGTCATAGTCCTCGGATACCCTGTCCTCCGCCCACAGGCCGCACTCTTCCAGCATCGTCCTTCTTAAAAACGCGTTGTGGCCGACGAGGGGCACGAAGAAACCCTGCAGGGCCTTGCATGGCCAGATGCTGTGGAACAGGTTGTTTGTCTGGTGTCCCGTGGCGGAACTGTAATAGTTTTCGCGTATATTGTCCGTCCTCGTCGCGCACTGGACGTAAGCCAGGCCCTCATCCGCGGAAAACTCCGGGAGCACGGCTTCGATGATCCTTTCGTTCATCCTTGAATCCTTGTCCAGAAGCAGGATCACTTCGTGGATAAGTATGTCCCCTTCCGCGTAGCCTCCGGCAAAGGCGCCTCCCTCGCAGAACAGCTCAGGCGGGGCGCTCCCTCCGCCTGAGGCCCTGCTAAGACGCATCGTATAGTTCAGATTCGAAGCCTTCTTGAAAAGACCGGCGCGGTCTGCGGCAGGTCTTGCGACGAAAGCGATGCCGTGTTCCCGGTAAAAGCGTATGCGCTCCGCGGCCATGCGCTCGTCCGGCGTAAGGTCGGGATCGTTCTTTTCGAGACCGGAAAGCACCCGCTCCGCCTCCTCATGGGTGCATCTTCCTCCGAGAAGCGGAGCAAGACCGTCGTCGGAGACCACCAGATTGGCTTCTTTCCCGCTGAACGCCCTGTAGCGTTCTCCCGCGGCCATGCTGTCCGTGAAGGTCCTGAAAATGACATCGTTGCTTTCCCTGTATACGGGTATGCTCACCGTCACGGGAAGAAGGGAATCCCGCTCACAGTCCTCACGGACGGTGTTCATGTAATATCTGCGGTTGACGCTGACCCTGCCGGAAAGGATGCCCAGCACCGCGGGCCTCAGGGACCAGAGCACGTCCGCGAGATAGCACAGAGGATATATGAAAAAGACAAAGGAAAAGATAAGCCGGGGCAGTACGTCCGCCGACATCCCGTAAGTTATGAAAAGAGCCGCGTGGGCGCCCGCGTCCGCCAGGAGAACGGCGACGTACAGCCATACTCCGCAGATGCGGTTGCCCAGAGCTTCGGGGATCCTTCTGGTTTTCCTGTCGCGCTTTTCCTTCATGGTCTTCTCCGGATATTTACTGGGGATCCTCAGTGTTCGGATCGAAGGGATTTATCCCAAGCTGCGCAAAAGCCAGCCAGCATGTGGCGCCGATGCTCTGCTCGTTGTTGTACACCCACAGATCGTCGGTACCGGAAATGATGAAGCCGGTGGAAAGAGCGTCCTTGTCCGCGGCGGTGATGCTGCCGTCCTCCAGGACCTGAGTCCCAAGGTAATCCATGATGCGCTCGTACTTCTCCCTGTCACCCGTCAGGAGGTAGCATACAGCCATCTGTGCCGTTCCCTCGTTCCAGATGCCGTCAAGATCTCCGGCGCTGAAGTCGAATCCGTCATCCACAGACATCCTTTCCTCCACAAAGGCAAGGATCTCTGCGGCGTCCGCCAGATCCCCGGTGAAGGCAAGGATCGGTAGGCTGTTGGTGTCCAGGGGGATCACTCCCCTGCTTATGGTGAGCCCGTCATCTTCCGTCCCGGTATAGAAACAGTGAAGGTCCTCGTCATACATGGACATGACGAAGCTTCTGGCGTATTCCGCAGCTAGTGCATACTGTGCCGACAGGGCGGGATCCGAGGAAGCGACGGCATCCGCCAGGGCCGTAAAGGCACAGTAAAGATCGATATTGTGCTCAGTCGACTGGTATGTGACCTTTACCTGAGCGTCGTCCCATCCTTCGTATCCCGCGGTGAAACCGCCGGAGTCGGATCTTAATGTGAGCACGAAATCCGCGGCGCGCTTCGCAGCTTCGATATACTCCGAAGCCTTCTCCTCCGGTGCGTTCCTGGCGGTCTCGCAGAGGGCCAGTATGCACCATGCCATGTTGCCGGTGGATGTGGATACCGTATAAAGATCCTCCTGCCAGCGTCCGTTATACCAGAAGCCGGGGATCCTTACAGTGGCCTTTTTGGATGCGAAGGTGCGCCCCGCGTCCGCCTCGGGGTCTCCGCTGTTGTAAGTGTTTCTGAGCCTTCCGTCCTGGAAGGTACGGTCGTGGGTCTGGGCAAAGACTATGGCGTCAGCAATGATCTGTGCATAGGGCTGGGCCCCGGCGCGGGAAAGGACCACCGCCGCCATGGCGTTGTCATAGATATAGGCATAGTCGGAGGCTTTTTCCCTCTGGGCCTCGCTGGCTATGAAGCCACCGCTCTCCTGGACCTTCGCGGCAAGAAAACCCGCGGC
>CADBPP010000176.1 GCA_902796565.1 uncultured Eubacteriales bacterium
TACCCTGGAGCCATGCCCCATGTGCGCCGGAGCGATAGTGTCCAGCGGCGTCTCAAAGCTGGTTTTTGGCAGCTACGATCCCGAATATGGTGCCTGCGGCAGCGCGTGGAACATCCCCTCCCATCCCTACGCAGGAAGGATGGAGGTGTACGGCGGCATCATGGAGACGGAATGCACGGATGTTCTCCGGGATTTCTTCTCAGACATGAGACAAAAGAAAAAGACGGACTAACCGTCTATTTCCATTTTATAAAATATTTGAACATCGATGCCAGAGAGATGAACAGGACCTTTCCGAAACGCGAATTCTCCCTGTGCCAGGCATGGGTCACTGTGAACTGAGGCATATACATGGTCCGTCCGTAGCGTTTCAGCATCCTGGTGAGGTCCGCATCCTCAAAATGCAGGAAGTATCTTTCGTCAAAACCGCCGCATGCCTTCAGAGCGCGGGTCCTTACGAACATAAAGCATCCCGTGCAGAAATCCACTTCCGCGGGCTCATCCCCCAGGATATCCTTCATGGTATACTCTTCCCTTATCTTCCTGAACCGCCCGGAGCGTTTCTCCAGGAACCCGCTCATCAGGTATCTCACCGTCGGGTACCGTTTCGGAAGGTACTGGACGGTGCCGTCGGGATTGAGGACCTTCGGGGAGATCAGAACGATATCAGGATTTTTTTCAAGGCACTCGGCCATAAGGGGTATCTGGGACGCGTCAAGAGTTATGTCCGGATTGATTATGATATGACAGTCGCTGTCGGTAAGAGCTATGGCCATGTTGTGAGCGGCTCCGAAGCCTACGTTTTTTTCTGAACGGATGAGCCTGACCCAGGGATAATTCTTCTCTACATGGTCCGCAGTTCCGTCGCCCGATGCGTTGTCCACCACATACAAAACAAAATCCGTCCCTTCCGTTTTTGAAAGGGACGAAAGACACCTGTCTATATCGTCTATGCTGTTGTAGGTAACTATGCTTGCCGATATCTTCATTTTTTCTTTCCTTCTTCGGGACCGCCTTCGGAGACCCCCCTGTGATGTATCACCGCGCCCAGTGTCATGAAGAAGCACTTCACGTCGAAGGCAAAGCTCAGGTTGGCAGCGTATTCACCGTCATACCTCGCCTTTTCTGCGACCTCCAGTTCATCCCGGCCGTTGACCTGCGCCCAGCCTGTGAGACCGGGCCTGACACTGTTGGCCCCGAGGCGTTCCCTCTCCTCTATCAGATCATACTGGTTCCACAGGGCCGGCCTTGGGCCGATGATGCTCATGTCCCCCGCCAGGATGTTGTAGATCTGCGGCAGCTCATCTATGGAATACTTTCTGATGAAACGCTGGAAACCGCTGAGCTCTGCCGCACGGTCGAAACGGTCGGTGGGCAGGTCATGATCCACGCTCACCGGCATGGAGCGGAATTTTATAATGTTAAAATAGCTCCTGTTGGCTCCGAAACGCTTCTGGAAGAACAGAGCGGGACCGGGGCTGTCGATCTTGACGAGGATCGCTATAACGATCATGGGTATCAGCAGGACCACCGCTGCCAGGGCCGACAGGACTATATCTATCAGTCTTTTGAAAAAGTGTCTGTACATACTTCAAACGGCCGGGAGCCGTTCTTTCCTCCTACTGCTGGGACTTGTTCTGACCCTGGGGCGCTTTTGCGTCGCCGGAATTGACGGGACGGTTCCCGGAAAGCTGTTTTCTGGTGTCCTTGAGCTCGTTCTTGTTCGACTCCAGGACCTTGACCAGTTCGGCAAGATCTTCCTGTGCCTTCGTGAGCAGCCCGGATACGTAATCGATGCTCTTGAGCCTCATCCTTGTGACTTCGGCATTGGCGTCCTTGAGGATGGCGTTGGCCTCGTCATAGGCGCTCTTCGTGATCGCGGAGGTGTCTATCATCTTGGCCTTCTGTTCCTTGGCCTGCTCCAGTACGCTCTTGGCCTCCTCCGCTGCCTTCAGCTTGATGCGGTTCTCGCTCTCCTTGATCTTTTGGGCCTGGCTGATGTCTTCAGGCAGGGTGCTTCTGAGATCATCGATCATGTCGAGGATCTCATCCTTGTCGATCATCACCTTGTTGGTAAGGGGGACGCTGGCGGCGTTCTCGATCTCGAACTGCAGCTTTTCCAGTATATCATAGACCTTCATTGCGTTTGTCGCTCCCGGCTTGAGAGCCCTGGGGAGCACTCCTTTCTTTGCGTATGTCGGCTTGCGGCGGACTACAGTTCACCGCTCTCGTGCTTTTCCTTCATCCTCTTTTCCACGCAGGAGGGCACCATGAAGCTGATGTCCCCGCCGTAGCGGGCCACTTCCTTTACCGTGGAGCTGGAAAGATATGTATAATTGGCGTTGGCTATGAGCATGACGCTCTCCACCTTGCTGTTGAGTCTCCTGTTCGTCAGCGCCATCTGGAATTCATAGTCAAAGTCGGTCATGGCCCTCAGACCTCTGACGACGGTGTAGATGCCGTTCTGCTCGCAGTAATCCACCAGCAGCCCGTTGAATGTGTCGATCTCGATGTTCTCGGTGTCTTCGCCGAGGGATTCCCTCAGAAGAGACACCCTCTCCTCCAGGTCGAACAGGTACTTCTTCTGGGAATTGACCATCAGCACCACTCTGACGCCTCCGAAGACCTTGACGGCCCTCCTTATGACATCGATATGTCCGTTGGTAACGGGATCGAAACTTCCTGCATACAGTACTGACGCGCTCATTCTTCAGCATCCTCCTCCCGGGGCTTGACATAATAATAGACTGTGGTGGCGGAATACTTTTTCACCCTGTAGAGTTCCAGGGCGCACTGAGGCTCCCTTTCATGGCTGG
This sequence comes from uncultured Eubacteriales bacterium, assembly GCA_902796565.1. Taxonomy (GTDB): domain Bacteria; phylum Bacillota; class Clostridia; order Eubacteriales; family Anaerofustaceae; genus RUG14186. The sequence goes on from CADBPP010000176.1 coordinate 2,817, forward strand.
AACGCTCCACCACGAGGATGCCGGTGTCCTTCAGGAGGTCTCTCTTCACTATGATGTCGCATAACCTGTCGGTATCCGCATAGTCATAGGGTGCATCCATAAATATTATATCATACCTGTTTGCCGTTGCAATAAGATACGACGAAGCCTCACTGCGCACCAGCCGGAAAAGCTCCTTATGCCTGGTCTTGGCGACGTTTTTCGAGGCCAACTCCAGCGCTGTCCTGGAGGAATCCACCAGCTCAGCCGTGGCAAAGCCGCGGCTCACCGCCTCGATCCCGATCGAGCCGGTGCCGCAGAACAGATCCAGGAACAGTCCGTCGTTTCTGTAAAACGGCATCAGTATGTTGAATATATCCTCCTTGACCCTGTCGGTCGTGGGCCTTATGTCGTTGTTCTTCGGCGAGATCAGCGGCGTATACTTGAATCTTCCCGCGATAACTCTCATAGCAGTTCTCCTCTTGACGTACCGGAATGTTCCGCTGTTACCACCCTGGGGATCCCGGCAAGATCGGCTCTGAATGAGATATTTTCAAATCCCCCGTCTTCCAGAAGCTTTCTCACGTCCCCGTCCTGGCCGTATCCGATCTCCATTATCAGCGTGCCCCGGTTGCGGAACATCCCGGGGGCTTCAGCGATTATCTGCCTGTAAAAGCTAAGTCCGTCCGTACCGCCGTAAAGGGCCTCCCGGGGCTCCCAGAGCGCTATGTCCGCGCTCAAGGCCCCCATTTCATCCCCGCTGACATAGGGTGGGTTCGAAACGATGATATCGTAATTCTTCGGAGTCAGATCCTCAAACAGATCGCTCTGTATTATCTCACAGTTTTCCACCTTCAGAAGGGAGGCGTTCAGAACGGTGATGTCCACTGCGCTCCTGGATATATCGCTGAGGGTCACGTAGCTCTCAGGCAGATTCTTCGCGACGCTCAGACCGATCGCGCCGCTGCCGCAGCACAGATCAAGTATCTTCACCTGCCCGGCATACCTGTCGGCACGCTCCAGCACTGCCTCCACCGCCGTTTCCGTATCGGGCCTTGGGATCAGCACTCCTTCTGTGACTCGGAAGTCAAGACCGTAGAATTCCTTTGTGCCCGTTATGTATGCCACGGGCCGGTGGGCGAGCCTCTCAGTCATGCTCCTGTTGAACCTGGCGGCCTCCTCGTCTGAAAGAGCGGTGTTCTCGTGAGTCACCAGGTACAGCATATCCTTTCCCATCGCCCGGGAAAGCAGTATCCTGGCATCCAGCATCGGGGTATCCATCCCTTCCTCCCGCAGGGCGTCCGCAGCATACTCCAGCGCGTCCCTGACGGTGATCAGGTTGTCATTCATGTTATCCATACAGAGTATTATAGCATACGCCGGCTAAAAAAACTTTTTTTCAGCAAACTTTGCCGAACTGCCTGTTCGGCTTGAACAACGCCCGGGATTTACCTTATAATTGAAATGTAAACACAGGGAAAGGAAAAATACCCCACATGCCTGAAAAAGACAGATTCGAAGCTCTCTACGGGGAGGATCATCCCCGGCAGATGAAACGCGCCGAGACAATGATCGGTGACTTTGAAAAACACTTCGGCAGCCGCCCGGCGGCCCTTATCACAGCTCCGGGACGCAGTGAGATAATAGGCAACCATACAGACCATCAGAACGGAAGGGTGGTGGCGGCAGCCATCGACGCGGATATCATGGCCGCTGTATCCCCCCGTGATGACATGAAGGTGACCATATATTCCTCCGGCTTCGCGGGCTTCAGCCTGGACATATCGGACGTTTCACCGGTGAAGACCGAAGCGTATACCTCATCGGCCCTGGTAAGGGGCATAGCCGCGGCGGTCCGCGCGAAGGGCCTTCAGGCCCGGGGATTCGACGCGGTGATGGAAAGCCAGGTGGATGTGGGGAGCGGGCTCTCCTCCAGCGCCGCTTTCGAGAACCTGATCGGCGGTATCTTCAGCCATCTTTTCAACGACGGGGCTGTCTCCGAAGTCGACACGGCCCTCATGTCCCGCTACAGCGAGAACAATTATTTCATGAAGCCCTGCGGGCTGGAGGATCAGCTGGCCAGCGCCCTGGGAGGCATCAGCTTCATAGATTTCAGGGAGAGCCTTTCCCCCTCCTTCGAGGCACTGAAGACCGATTTCGAGCACTTCGGACATACCCTCGTCATAACCAACGCCGGAGCCTCCCACGCCGACCTGACCGATGACTACGCCGCCATCACATCCGAGATGTACGCGGTGGCGGGATATTTCGGCTGCAGTGCCCTCAGGGAGGTGGATCCGTCAGATTTCTACGGGAATCTGGCCGTCCTGAGGAAGAAGTTCGGCGACAGAGCCATTCTCAGAGCCCATCATTTCTTCGAGGAGGACCGGCGGCCCGCGAAGGCCATCGCCTGCCTCAAGAACGATGACTTCGGCGGCTTCCTCTCCCTGCTCAATGAGAGCGGTCTGTCCTCGAGCCTTTACCTGCAGAACATCTATTCCGCGTCGTCCCCGTCTTCCCAGAGCCTCGGCGTCGCGCTCATGCAGGCCAAAAGACTGTTAGGCGGCAGAGGGAGCGCCAGAGTGCACGGCGGGGGCTTCGCCGGGACCATCGCCTGCCTTGTGCCGTCGGATGAGAAGGACCGTTTCATAAGAGAGATGGACGGGCTCTTCGGAGAGGGCAGCGCGAGGGTATACCGCATAAGAAAGTACGGGGTATTCAGGCTATTCTGATACAGAAAGGAACACCATGCCGTTTTCCATAATAAGAAACGATATAGTAAAAGTCAGCTGCGACGCCGTTGTCTCCCCGGACGACAGCGAGCTGTCCATGAGCGGAGGCGCGAGCCTCGCCATAGCAAAGGCGGCGGGGGAAGGCTACGGACTGATGGCCCGTGCTCTCGCGCCGCTTCAAACAGGGAAAGCTGCCATAAGCATCGGCGGAGATCTTCCTTCCCCGTGGGTCATCCATACCGTGGCTCCGGTGTATGAGGACGGCCTCAGGGGCGAGGAGCTCCTTCTCAGAAGCTGCTACCGCAGCTGCCTGGAGCTGGCCGCCGAAAAGGGCCTGGAGAGCATCGCCTTCCCGCTTCTGGGGAGCGGTTCCTTCGGCTATCCCGCCCGGGAGGCCATAGACATCGCAAACGAAGAGATCGCATCGTTCCTCTCAGAGCACGACATGGACGTCATCCTTGTCGTCTTCGACAGGCACAGCTTCGAACTCGGAAGGGAAACGCTGGGAGAGATAGAGGAATACATAGACGAACACTATGCCCGCGTCCATGCCTTCAGGGGCTCGCGGGATCCGGGACGGTACGCGGAGCGCGCCCGGCAGCGGCAGTCCTACTATGCGGAAAGCGAGACCGCGGAGGAGGAAACAGCCTTTTGTGCTCCAAATGCCTGTGAGTCCCGGGGGCCCTACGGGTCTGCCCCGGCTTTTGCAGGGACCGCTCCCGCAGCGAAAGCTTCAGAGTTCCTTTCCTTCGACGTGGACGAAGGCTTCTCGGATACGCTCCTCAGGCTCATAGACGAGAGGGGCATGAGCGATTCCCAGTGCTACAGGAAGGCGAACCTGGACCGCAAGCTCTTTTCAAAGATAAGGTCCAATCCCTCATACCATCCGTCAAAACCCACAGTCATCGCTCTGGCCATGGCTCTGGAGCTGGATATGAACGGAACCGAAAGGCTCCTCAGAAAGGCGGGATACGCCCTTTCCGACAGCTATCTTTCGGACGTCATAGTATCATATTTCATCAGCCACCGCGAATATGACCTGTTCAA
>CADBPP010000177.1 GCA_902796565.1 uncultured Eubacteriales bacterium
CAAACCTTTCTCACGGGCCTTTTTTGCCTCATATTCCTTCATTTTTTCCATATCACGTTGCATCATTTCGAATGTCATGATTGATTTCCTCCATTTTTCCGTCCCCCGAACCTCCTCAACCGCATCGTCCAGTTCCTTCGTGTACTCATCCGTCACAGTACCTTTTTCGATATAATCAAGAAAGATTTTCAGTGGTCGCGGGATATCATCCATATTCCCTTTTGTATTTAAAAAGACTTTCAACGAATCATCCTGCAACGAAAGACTCGTATCTTCCATACAACGGTTTTCAAATCTGTATATGTGCCGATCCTGATTAAAGGGATCATTCGTACAGATGAAGATCACGATATTTGTTCTCAACTCATCATAATCTTTTCCTTTTCGAAGAAGGATCATATCCATCATGTCCTGATAGTATCGGCTTCTCTTAGGAAGATCATTCATCTGATATGCCTGCATCTCTATATTGTAGATTGCCTCTTCATTCTCACAGTACACATCCATTCGTATTCCATGTGTGGTGGCAGATACTTCCTCCGTCTTCTCTGACTCAATATAAGTGATATCTGCGATCTTCTTTCCGAGGATTAACTCCAAGCACTTTTTCGCCAGATGCTTTCTGCGCATAACCAGTCCGAAGACCACACCGTTTTTTATCGTGATCGTTTTCATATCCACATCGTTATTCATGATAAACCTCCTTACCGTTTAGCCAGTCATGTTAATGCCTACTGCCCAGCCAAAGGAGGCGGTCTCTCGGAGCGCATCTTAGCTCCCAGCGCAACATTTCTTTGCATAAAAAAATCCTTTTTTTTTATTACCTCTTCCACTCCATAGGGAGCAGCGGTAACAAAAAAAGGATTGCAATGTCACGCACCATGAACCGATATTTAATTTCAATGATGGCACATCAGCACCATCCTCACTCTAGCACATCCGGGCAGGAAATGCAAGGGAATAAGGCTATTCTCAAGGATGGCATTGACGACCTTAAAGAAGGATTACAGGAAGCCATCGACTATGAAAAAGGGCAGGGCCCGGAGCTGTTGCTATTATACTGCGACTCTTCACCATTGTTTCACCCCCTCCGTAGCTATATATTTTAACGCATTACCCCTCTTCATTTCCAGCGCAAAATCAATACTTCCCCTTCCTCTCGTAGTTGGCAAAGCGTGTGTGCTTGTCATCCCACAGGAGTTCGATGGGACCGGTGGCTCCGTTTCTCTGCTTGGCCACATTGATGGTCGCTATGCCCTGTCGCTCGGTACCGGGATCGTAGTAATCCTCTCGGGATATGAAGATCACCACGTCCGCATCCTGCTCGATGGAACCGGATTCCCGAAGGTCTGCCAGGGAGGGCTTGTGGTCTCCCCGCTTCTCAGCTTCGCGGTTCACCTGAGAAAGGGCGATCACCGGAAGCCCCAGTTCTCTTGCCAGACTCTTCAGGCCTCGGGAAACGTCAGCCACGAAGTTCTGTCTGGACTCTATTTTGTTCTTGGGCGTCATCAACTGAAGATAGTCCAGAATCACCAGTCCGATATGCTCTTTCTTCTGCAGCTGCCTGCACTTCGAACGCATATCCGCGATATTGACCGCGCTGCTATCCTCTATGAAGAGCGGCATATCGGACAAGGTTGCCGTGGTCTCTATGACACGGTCCCAGTCATCATCCGTCAGCTGGCCGGTACGCAGCTTCTGCGCATCTACCCGTGCATTCATGGCAACCATGCGGGATACCAGGGACTCACCGTCCATTTCCAGGGAGAAGATGGCAACCGGCACCTTTTCATTCAGCAACACATGGTTTGCGATGTTCAGGACAAACGCCGTCTTCCCCATAGCCGGGCGGGCGGCCACCAGGATCAACTCTCCCGGATGCAGGCCGGTCAGCTTATTATCCAGATCGATAAAGCCCGTAGACAGGCCGCTGACTCCTCCGCCTCTTTTGGACGCTTCTTCGATCTTGTCGATCACCCTTCCGACCCTGGTCCTCATGGTGACGAATTCGCTGCTCCCGTTTTTTGAGATCTTCAGCACCGCCTCCTCGGCATCGTCAATGATATCCCTTGCCTTTGACTGACCCGCGTAACAGTTTCTGGCTATGATGTCCGAGGTGCGTATCATTTGTCGGAGCATGGACTTGTCACGTACGATCTCCGCATACTCCGCCGCATAGACCGAAGGGCCCTGGTCCGCCAGGATTGCCCCCAGATAGGTCCTTTGATACAGCTCCTCCGGTGCACCCATGGACCGCAGCTTCTCCGCCAGGATCACCTCGTCCACCGGCTTTCCTTCCTCGTAGATTGCTGTGATTGCCTCAAAAAGCAGGGCGTACTGCCCATTATAGAAATCCTTCTTCACCAGGATCCCATCAACCACCG
>CADBPP010000178.1 GCA_902796565.1 uncultured Eubacteriales bacterium
CAGGACCATACCGACGTCAACAGAATATCCCCGTAAAACCAGTTCGTTATAGATGATATTCTCCATCATGTGGCCCGGATCATATTGTCTGTAATTCAACCTCGCATTCCGGAGACCGATATCTGTATAATAATACTTGTTCGGGTAATTGAAATACGTTTTACCCTTTATATCATACCGGCGTGCCATGTCGATGAGAAATGCATCCATTGCATGAGTGAGATAGACAGATACCAGACTCGGGTTGATCTTTTCATGACGCATTGAACTCAGGGAATTGGCAATATTCGTCGGATTCGTCAAGGAACTGATCTGGGAAGCGGTATAATCAAGGATCGCATTCAGTATATCTTCCCGTTCCAGATGGTTTCGTTCCACTATGTCTTTGATATATAGTTCATCGTACAGATTGGAAAGATATTCTTTTTTATCATGTTCCTCGGTCATGCTTGCAGCTCGCGGCATTCCGCCATACAGCATATATTGGTCCAGGGCATTACGCTTATCTCCGCCGACAAACGAATAGTATTCCTCAAAGCTTAAAGGATACACATGGATCTGCGTCGCCCTTCCTCTGAATTCAGTAGCTATATCCTTTGAAAGCATTCTTGAATTGCTGCCGGTCACGTATACATCCAGGTTCTTATATGCTTTCAGTTCGTTCAGCATATCATAGATCGTTACTTCGATACCGCCGTTTGCTTTATCTTTCACTGTTGTGGTGAACTGAACTTCATCCACGAACAGGAAGAAGCGTTCTTCAGAACGTTCTTTTACAAGGCTTTCAACATATTCGCAGAGCACTATCGGATCTCGAAACTTGTAGTTCCTTCTTTGGTCGAGTTCCAACCTGATGATGTGATCATCTGAGATACCCTGCGAGAGCAGATATTCGTAGAACAGGTCAAACAGCAGGACAGATTTTCCGCATCTGCGTATCCCTGTAATGACCTTTATTTCGCCGTTCCACATATTGTGAATCAATCGATTCAGATAACGATCTCGCTTAATCATTATTTCACCTCATACTTAGGACATTTTCGTCCTAAGTTCGATGTAATTATGCCATTTCCTTTTGGCAATTTCAATAGCAAATGCTTTTTATCGAAAACTTAGGACGTATATGCCTTAAGTTTATGATGATTTAAGCAACAAACGAATTGATTGTTGCTCCCTACTATCAAAAATGTTGAGTTAGGGAGCTTCGATGAAGATCCAACAAGCATCAGGGATTCTGGGATCGGAGCAAAATCCTGTCCTTTTTCTTTCCTGTATTCAGAACGGTTTTCAAGTGTTTCCACAAGAAAAGCACAGGAAACTGTTAACAAGCAGCAACTGGGGAGCCAGGGGCTAAAGGGGAGACAGCAAAAAAAATATAAAAACCTATTGACATAGTATGTGAATAGTATTATGATATGCCCAATAAAACATTCGGAGAGAGTTATGGATAAGCTCAACAGATCATATATCCGTAAGATGATGTGTCGAATGCTCTGCTCCCGGACATATATGGCCGGAGCTGCGGGGCCTTTCTCCGTTTGCTCCGATGCGCACCGATGTCGGTAACCACCGATATACGCATATGCCATATGTCCGGGAGACGATCTGTTCCCCGGGCATTTTTTAATGCCCCGATGCCCCAGGAGATATTAACAGGAGGAAAGAAAATGAGTAATTACAGATTTGAGACACTTCAGCTTCATGTAGGACAGGAGAGCGCCGATCCCGCGACGGATTCCAGGGCGGTGCCCATTTACCAGACCACATCATACGTATTCCACGACAGCCGGGACGCTTCGGACCGTTTCGCCCTTAAGGCGGGAGGCAACATCTACGGAAGGCTTACCAATCCCACGGAGGAGATCTTCGAAAAGAGGATCGCCGCTCTGGAGGGAGGCACCGCTGCTCTTGCAGTAGCCTCGGGCGCGGCTGCCATCACATACACCATACAGGCCCTTGCGGCGGGAGGCGGGCACATAGTGGCCCAGAAGACCATTTACGGAGGCAGCTACAACCTTCTGGCCCACACTCTGCCGGAGTTCGGCATAACAGCCACCTTCGTGGACGCCCATGACCTTTCCGAGGTGGAGGGAGCAATACGGGACGACACCAAGGCCGTCTACCTTGAGACCCTGGGAAATCCCAACAGCGATATCCCCGATATCGACGCCATCGCGAAGATCGCCCATTCCCACGGACTGCCTCTGGTGATCGACAATACCTTCGGCACGTCCTATCTCATCAGGCCCATCGAGCACGGAGCAGACATAGTGGTGCATTCAGCCACCAAGTTCATAGGCGGTCACGGCACCAGCCTCGGCGGAGTGATCGTCGAGGGAGGCACCTTCGACTGGAGCGTTTCGGGAAGGTATCCCAACATTGCGGATCCGAATCCCAGCTATCACGGAGTGTCCTTCTGGCAGGCTGCGGGTCCCGCCGCATTCGTCACCTACATCAGGGCGATAATCCTCAGGGATACGGGAGCATGCATCTCCCCGTTCAACGCGTTCCTGTTGCTGCAGGGGACAGAAACGCTGTCACTGAGGATAGAGAGACAGGCAGAGAACACAAAGAAGGTGCTGGAATACCTCGTCTCCCATCCGAAAGTTGAAAAGGTGAGCCATCCGGCGCTGCCGGAACATCCGGACCATGAGCTGTATGAGAGATATTTCCCCAACGGGGGAGCGTCGATCTTCACCTTTGAGATAAAGGGAGGCAGGGAAGCGGCCTGGAAGTTCATCGACAGCCTGAAAATATTCTCCCTTCTGGCGAACGTGGCGGACGTGAAGAGCCTGGTGATACATCCCGCATCCACCACCCATTCCCAGCTGAACGATCAGGAGCTGGCTGAGCAGGGCATCACCCAGTCCACCATAAGGCTCTCCATCGGAACGGAACACATCGACGACATAATCGAGGATCTTGAAAACGGTTTCAGAGCCGTATAGAAATAAAAGAAAAAGAGAAAGGAAACGAAAACGATGTCAAAGATATACAAAGGAACGGCACAGCTCATAGGAAACACTCCCCTGGTGGAGATAGTGAACATAGAAAAGGAACTGGGGCTCGAAGCCACCGTCCTGGTAAAGCTGGAATACTTCAATCCGGCGGGAAGCGTCAAGGACCGTATCGCCAGGGCGATGATCGAGGACGCTGAGGAAAAGGGCCTTCTGAAGGAGGGCAGCGTGATAATCGAGCCCACCAGCGGCAACACCGGAATAGGACTTGCCTCCCTGGCAGCCTCAAAGGGATACAGGATCATACTGACGATGCCTGAGACCATGAGCGTCGAGAGAAGGAACATCCTGAAGAGCTACGGCGCAGAGATAGTCCTCACCGAGGGAGCTAAGGGCATGAGCGGAGCCATCGCCAAAGCGGATGAACTGGCGAAGGAGATCCCCGGAGCCTTCATCCCGGGACAGTTCGTCAATCCCGCCAACCCTAAGGCCCATTATGAGACCACGGGCCCGGAGATCTGGGAAGACACGGACGGGAAGGTGGATTACTTCATCGCAGGAGTGGGCACCGGAGGCACCGTCACCGGAGTCGGCCGTTATCTTAAGGAGAAGGATCCTTCCGTCAGGGTGATCGCGGTGGAGCCGTCGGATTCGCCGGTCCTCTCGGAGGGCAGGAGCGGATCCCACAAGATCCAGGGCATAGGAGCCGGATTCGTACCGGATGTGCTGGATACGAAGATCTATGACGAGATATATCCTTCCACTTCCGATGAGGCCTTCAGCGCCGCGAAGCTTCTCGCGGCAAAGGAAGGCATCGGGGTGGGGATCTCTTCGGGAGCTGCCCTTTCCGCGGCGATAAACCTCGCTAAGAAGAGCGAGAACAAGGGAAAAGTCATCGTCGCGCTGCTTCCCGACAGCGCCGACAGATATTATTCCACTGCACTGTTCACAGAATAATCAACGATCATTTTCTAAAGGAGGTGCGTCATGCCCATCAAGATACCGAAGGATCTTCCCGCAGCTGATGTTTTAAGAAGAGAGCATATATTCGTGATGGATACACTCAGGGCCACGACACAGGATATAAGACCCCTGAAGATCCTCATGCTCAATCTGATGCCCACCAAGGCAGTCACGGAGACCCAGATCGCCCGTCTTCTGGGCAATACGCCCCTCCAGATAGAACTGGAACTGGTGAAGGTGAAGCATGACACGAAAAACACATCCCAGGAGCATATGATCGCCTTTTACAGAAATTTCTCCGAAATAAAGGAAAACTTCTACGACGGCATGATCATCACCGGAGCCCCGGTGGAGCATCTGCCCTTCGGTGAAGTGGATTACTGGGACGAGCTTTGCGAGATAATGGACTGGAGCACCACCCATGTGTTCAGTACCCTTCATATCTGCTGGGCTGCCCAGGCGGCGCTGTTCCATCATTACGGGATAAAGAAAAAGGCCCTGGACCAAAAGCTTTTCGGGGTGTTCGATCATACCGTGGAGGACCGCGCATGTATGCTTTTCAGGGGATTCGACGATGTTTTCAGGGCTCCTCATTCCAGACACACCGCTCTGGATGAGGAAGCACTGAGAAAGGAAAAAGACCTAGCGGTGCTGGCTTCCAGCGTAAAGGCGGGACCCTACGCCATAGCGGATACTGCCGGAAGGAAGATATTCATCACCGGTCACTGCGAATACGACGCTGATACTCTCAGGAGCGAATATGTAAGGGACAAAACTGCCGGACTTCCGATAGAGATCCCGGAGAACTATTTCCCGGGGGATGACGATACGGCTTCCCCGTTAAACACCTGGAGGAGCGGAGCGAGTCTCCTATACTCAAACTGGCTGAATTACTACGTTTATCAGGAGACACCGTACATCGTGGAGTCGATAGGTGACATTGGAAGATAGAAATTCTGAAATATGCTTTGCAATGATCCGCGTGGTCAACAGCTTTTTTATGAGACAGGGCAAGGAGCGAAATACTCCGATGCCCTGTTTTTCCATATGTATCTGCGTCCGGCAAAGCCATTGGCTAGTACTTACAATACGATAAGTCCAATTCGTTGATGTACGGCAGAGGAAGACGGAACTGTTTCTTTATGCCGGGGGAGACCTGGCTGACCAGGTTCGGGGAAGGCAAAAGGAGAGAACGATAACCTGAAAAAAGAGGCTGCCGTTTTGAGGCAGCCTCTTATCCTGAACGTGGGATGATCGGTTTTCAGCGGGCTCTTATTCTTCCGGGCCCGCCGAATGATTACTTCTTTACGGGAACGAGATGGATGGCGTCCATCTTGCACTTTTCGGTGCACAGACCGCATCCGATGCACTTTTCGGGATCCACCTTGTGGGGAGCTTTCTTCTCACCTTCGATGGCTTCCTTCGGGCACACCTTCTGGCACTGTCCGCATCCTATGCACTTTTCTTCGTCCACCACTGCCTGCATCTTCTCATGGAAGGGGATGATGCAGTGCTGGGGGCACTTCTCGGCGCAGATCAGGCAGCCGCGGCACTTCTCGTAATCGAACTCGGGGAGGTTGGTCTCCTTGTTGACGTGTACCGCGTCGAAGGGGCAGTTCTTCTCGCAGATGCCGCAGGCGATGCAGCCGGAGGCGCATGCCGCCTTGACAGCCTTGCCCTTGCCCTTGTTGGAGCATCCGATGTTGACTCCCTTGCCGTAGGGCATGAAGCTGATGAGTCCCTTGGGGCAGATCTCAACGCATGCTCCGCAGGAGGTGCACTTTTCGGGATCCACTTCCGCGACTCCCTTGTCGTTGATCTTTATGGCACCGAACTTGCAGACTGAGACGCAGGAACCGAAGCCGAGGCATCCGGATTCGCATACCTTGCTGCCGCCCTGATACGCGGCGGCCTGTACGCAGTCCTTTTCTCCGTAGTACTCAAATTTCTGAGCGCAGTCAGCCTGGCAGGCGTGGCAGTGCACGAAGGCTACCTGCTTTTCCATTTCGACGGCTTCCTGGCCCATGATGACGGCCACCTTGGCAGCCACGTCCGCACCGCCCACGGGGCAGGTGTTGACGGGAGCCTTGCCGGAGGCGATGGCTTCCGCCACCGCGGAGCATCCCGCGAATCCGCATCCGCCGCAGTTTGCACCGGGCAGGACTTCGAGGATGGCGTCGGCTCTGGGGTCGGTCTCCACCGCGAAGATCTTTGAAGCATAGGCCAGCAGGGCTCCCAGAAGAAGACCGAGAATACCGACAGCCAGCGCTGCTGTGATTATACTGTTAAACATATACATTTACCTCTCTGTCTATTATAACTGGATGAGTCCCGTGAAGCCCAGGAAGGCCAGAGACATGATGCCCGCAGAGATGAGGGAGATGGGGAAGCCCTCAAGACACTTGGGGATGTTTGAGGTCTCCAGTCTTTCTCTGATGCCTGCGAACAGAACTATCGAAAGGGTGAATCCGAGGGCTCCGGCAACACCGTTGACCACTGACTGGATGATGTTGTAGGAATTCTGGATGTTGACGATGGCGCATCCGAGGACCGCGCAGTTGGTGGTGATCAGGGGCAGATACACGCCCAGGGCCTGGTAGAGGGACGGGGAGATCTTCTTGATGACCATTTCAACGAACTGGACCAGTGCTGCGATGACCAGGATGAAAGCGATGGTCTGCAGATATTCCAGATGGAAGCGGTTAAGCAGGAATTCCTGGATAGCCCATGTGGCGGCGGAGGCGAGAGCCATGACGAACGTAACGGCCAGGCCCATTCCGATGGAGGTGTCGACCTTCTTGGAAACGCCGAGGAAAGGACAGATCCCCAGGAACTGTACCATCAGGTAGTTGTTTACGAAAATACCGTAGAGTAAGATCTTGATAAGCATTACTTGCTTTCCCTCCCTTCAACTACTTTGTTTACTATTCCCATGAGGGTGCCGAGAACGATGAATGCTCCCGGAGGCATGATCATGATGAGCATGGGCTCATAGGAGGCACCGAGAACGGAAAGTCCGAAGAGGGTCCCCGCTCCGAAGAATTCCCTTACGAGACCGATGAGGGTCAGCGCCAGGGTGAATCCGATGCCGCATCCGATACCGTCCATGGTGGAGAGCAGCACGTCGTTCTTTGATGCGAAGGATTCGGCTCTTCCCAGGATGATGCAGTTGACGACGATCAGGGGGATGTACAGGCCCAGTGCCGCGTGCAGTGTGGGCACGTATGCGTGAAGGACCAGGTCCACGATGGTCGTGAATGTCGCTATTACGACGATGAAGCAGGGGATCCTGATCTCATTGGGTATAACTTTTCTCAGAAGAGAAATGAAGATGTTTGAGAAGATCAGAACTACCATCGTCGATACGCCCATACCGAAGCCGTTGATGGCGGATGTGGTGACAGCCAGTGTTGCGCACATACCCAGCATCAGCCTGAAGGTCGGGTTGTTCTTTAAGATACCGTCTGTTAATACTTTAAGGGGTTTCATCACTTAGCCTCCTTTATGGTAAGGAATGCCTGGCCGGCGTAATTGACGGCCCTGGTGACGGCGCGGGAGGTGATGGTCGCTCCGGTAAGAGCGTCGATGTCTCCGCCGTCCTTGACGACTTTAAGATTCTCGCTGGCGTTCTTGCCCTCGTACTGATGGATGAAATGCTCATCAGTGGTGCTCTTGGCGCCCAGTCCGGCGGTCTCGGAGTGCTTCGTGACTCTCATGCCGGTGACATTGCCGTCATTGTCGATGCCCACCATAACGGTGACGGAACCGCCGAAGCCGTTCTCCTTCACCTGGAAGGTGTAGCCGCATACTTCTCCGCCCTTCTTGGCGACGTATGCTTCCTCTATCTTGCCGTCGCAGACCTCGTTGATCTTCGCGAGCAGATCGTCACTGACCTTCTCGGAGATGTCGTCAGCCGCGGGCATGACTTCGCTCCTCGCCTGCTGGGCGGCTTCCGCCTCCATTACGGCGATCCTGGGAGCCGTCATCTCGTTGGTGAATCCCAGAACTCCGCAGGCGATGGCGCAGATAAGAAACAGTGTTACGGAAAGCTTGACTATCTTTGACATTACTTCTTTACCTCCCCGTACTTTGTGAGCCTCATATATTTATCCAGAAGCGGTGTGACGAAGTTCATGAACAGAATGGAGAAGGAAACTCCCTCGGGGTAGCCGCCCTTCTGTCTGATGAGCACTGTCATGAGTCCGCATCCGAACGCATAGATGAACTGTGCTTTTGCCGTAGCCGGGCTGGTGACATAGTCCGTTGCCATGAAGATGGCGCCCAGCATGAGTCCTCCCGCCAGGACCTGGATCAGCACTTCGTATGCTGAAAGTCCGAAGCAGAATGAGAGAACCGCGACGGTAGCGACGTAGGTCACCGGGATCCTCCAGCTGATGACCTTCTTATAAAGAAGATAGATGAAACCGAGGATCAGAGCGGCGGCGCTGATCTCACCGATGCAGCCGTAGACTCCATCGAATCCCAGGAACATCTGCAGAGCGGAGGGGATGGCGTCCCCGCCTTCCTTGATGATCGCCAGGGGTGTTGCGGAGACAACAGCGTCCACGGGGATGAATGCCTTGCCTGTCATGTGGGAAGGCCATGAGGCCACCAGCAGGACTCTTGCCGCCAGAGCGGGGTTGGCAAAGTTGCATCCGAGACCGCCGAAGATCTGCTTGACAGCCACGATGGCGAATACGCAGCCGATCATCAGCACCCACCAGGGGCAGTTGACCGGTACGTTCAGTGCCAGCAGAAGTCCTGTAAGGGCTGCCGACATATCTCCTATGGTGACATCCCTGTGCATCAACTTCTCGCACACCAGCTCTGTGAGCACGCATGTTGCGATTCCTGTCACCACCAGTATGGCAGCCTTGAGTCCGAATACATAGATGCCCACCGCGGTCGCGGGAAGCAGAGCTATGATGACATCGGTCATGATGCTTTTGGTGGTCTGTTTTCCTCTTGCATGAGGAGATGATGATACTGTTAACATTCTTTCACTCATTTATATCTACCCCCTCTTCTTTCTGAGCGCCTGGACTCCGCGCTTGGCGACTCTGATCTCCGCGACCAGGGGCCTTCTGGCGGGGCATGTGAAGGCGCAGCATCCGCATTCGATACAGTCGAGAGCGTTGTACTCATCGCACTTCTCGAAGTTGCGCTTCTGGCTGAAGGCTCCGAGATACATGGGCATCAGGCCCATGGGGCATACCTCCGTGCACTTGGCGCATCTGATGCAGTTTGAAGGATCCTCGATATGGGCATCCGCTCTGTTGAGGCAGAGGATTCCGCTGGTGCCTTTTCCTGCGGGAACATTGGGGTCATAAATGGCAGGTCCCATCATGGGTCCGCCGAGGATGACCTTGGCGATGTCATCCGTGAGCCCGCCGCAGTATTCGATGATCTCGTTGACGTTGGTGCCGATCCTGAAGGAGAGCACTCTGGGCTGCTTGATGCCGCTGCCGGTGACGGTGACGACTCTTTCATACAGGGGCTTGCCTTCCGTGACGGCATCATAGATGGCGCCTGCGGTGCCCGCGTTGATGACTATGCAGCCTGCCTGGGCGGGAAGTCCGCCGGAGGGTACCTCGCGGCCGGCTATGGCGCTGATCAGGTGCTTTTCAGAACCCTGGGGATATTTTGTCTCCAGTTCATAGACGATGATGGAATCATCGTTGAGGGCCTTGAATGCCTCGATGGCATCGGGCTTGTTGTCTTCGATACCGATGTAACCCTTTTCCAGCCCGAAGACCTTCATCGCCAGGTGAAGTCCGCCGGCTACCTTGTCGGCGTGTTCACGCATGTAGGCGTGGTCGCTGGTAAGATACGGTTCACACTCGGCTCCGTTGATGATGACGTAGTCGATCTTTGCGTCCGGACCAGGTGAGAGCTTGACCGATGTGGGGAAAGTGGCTCCGCCTTCACCGACTATGCCGGCGTTCTGAATGATCTTTACGATCTCCTCGGGACTTACAGTCTCGGGGTCGTGCTTTTCGACGTTCTCACAGGGAGCATCCTGGAAGTCATTTTCAATGACCACACAGCTCACCTTCGAACCGTTGCCCATGAGTCTGGGCTCGATGGCCTTCACCGTACCGGAAACACTGGCGTGGATGTTTGCGGAAATGTATCCCGCGGCCTGTCCGATAAGTTCTCCGAGATGCACATACTGGCCGACTTCAACAACAGGTGTTGCGGGAGCACCTGTATGCATGCTCATCGGGATGGCGACCTCTTTGGGAGAAGGCATGATTTCGATAGGAAGCGAACTGGTGTAGTGTTTGTTGTAGGAAGGATGGATTCCCTTTTTAAACGTACCCTTTTTAATCTCCATCTTTTATCTCCGTTTGATTTTTTGTACCGTTCGTGCGGTACGTCTAACATTTATTATACTATAAATGCAAATATGCTCCACACAGATGAAGCGAACTGCTTTTGACCCAACCCGCGGCTGGCGGAGGTTTTTTTCCTTTAAAAGCCCCGTGACGGGGGATGGAGGGATTTAAATTTGAATAAAAAACATAATTGAGAAAGCGTAATTGCTCCCGATGGGCCCGTGCCGCGTCCGGCGGCTCCCCAAGACGTACGATGATCATTCCCGGAGCGCTGTCCCGGGATGCTTGTCTAAAGGCGCCCGGTATGATAGAATTGTTAGGAAAGTAAAACAGGGCCCGGAGAGGCCGTCCCTCCCGATGAGAGGGAGGGAGAGGACATATTATTATGAAAGATACCATCAGCGAAGAGACCATAAGGGAGCTTTTGTCCCTGGTGAACAAACCCGCCCGCTACTGCGGCGGGGAACTCAACAGCGCGGTCATGAAGGGAGCCCCCGTCAGATATCTCATGGCGTTCCCGGACGTTTATGAGGTGGGCATGTCCCATCTGGGCATGAAAATATTGTACAGTCTGCTGAACAGCCTGGATGACGTGGACTGCGAAAGGACCTTCGCCCCCATGGACGACATGGCGGACCTCATGAGGGAGAGGGATATCCCCCTTTTCAGCCTTGAGACATTTTCCCCCGCATCGTCCTTCGATTTCATAGGCTTCTCGCTGCAGTACGAGATGTGCATGACCACCGTCCTGTACATGCTGGACCTGGCGGGCATACCCTTAAGGAGCGCTGAGCGCAGCGAAAAGGATCCCATCATCATGGCCGGGGGCAGCGTGACTCTTAATCCGGAGCCCTTCTGCGACTTCTTCGATATCATGATCTTCGGAGAGGCGGAGGAGGTACTGCCCGATCTTATGGAGCTCTACCGCGAAAGCGACGGCAGGGAGGAGTTCCTTACGGCCGCCTGCAAAGTGGACGGGGTATATGTGCCTAAATATTATGAGGTCACCTACGATGGGGATCATATTATAAGGAAGAGCTTGAACGGTGCCCCCGAGACGATAAAGAGGCTTCTCATAAAGGATATGGACAGTTCATTCTATCCGGAGTCCTTCATCGTGCCCTTCATGGAGATAGTTCATGACCGTGCGGCGGTGGAGGTGATGAGGGGCTGCCCCAGGGGATGCCGCTTCTGCCAGGCGGGGATGATCTACCGTCCCGTTCGCCAGAAGAAACTGGAGACACTGAAAAAACAGGCGGATGACCTTCTTTCCTCCACGGGCTACGAACAGATCGCCCTTTCATCCCTCTCCAGCACGGATTACCGCCACTGCAGGGAACTGATCGGCTGCATCTACGCCGATCACGCGGATGAAAAGGTCACGGTCAGCCTTCCTTCCCTGAGGATAGACCATTTCAGCCTGGAACTGGCCAGGGGGATGCAGTCCACCAGGACCATACCCCTCACCTTTGCGCCGGAAGCCGGCAGCCAGAGGATGAGGGACATCATAAACAAGAACATAACGGAAGAGGATATCTTCGAAACATTGAAGAGCGCGTTCCTCAGCGGTTATCACAAGATAAAGCTCTACTTCATGATAGGTCTTCCCCACGAGACCGATGACGACATAAGGGCCATAGGGGAGATGGTCACCCGCATCGACGAGATGTACACGTCCCTGGATCTTACCCCGAAGCACGCCGTGCTCTCCGCCAGCGTGTCCTGCTTCGTGCCCAAACCCCATACCCCCTTCGAGTTCGTTGCCCAGGACAGCAGGGAAGAGTTCAGAAGAAAACAGACCGAAGTGTTAAAGCCTTCCTTTGGCAGACATGTGAAGCTCAGCTACCATGAGGCGGACCTGTCGGTACTTGAAGGAGCCTTCGCAAGAGGGGACCGCAGGCTCAACGACGTCATACTCTCCGCCTACCGCAAGGGCTGCATCTTCGATTCCTGGGCCGATCATTACCGCCCATGGCTGTGGGAGGAGGCCTTCAGCGAGAACGGCCTTTCCATGGAGCAGTTCTCCATGCGCTCCTTCGGCTATGATGACGATCTGCCCTGGGACTTCATCGATCTGGGAGTGGACAGATCCTTCCTGGTAAGGGAAGCGAAAAAGGCAGAGGAGGCCCTGACCACCCCGAACTGTTACGAGAAATGCTCGAACTGCGGTATAGCGGCCAGATACGGGAGGTGCGACTTTGAAATATAGGATCTGCTACGAAAAGACAGGCAGGCTGATATATGTGTCCCACCTGGACATGCAGAGGCTCCTGCAGAGGATGCTGCGCCGTTCCGGCGTGAGCATGATGTTCTCCCAGGGCTTCAATCCCCATGTCCTCATGAGCTTTACTCCTCCTCTGCCCCTCTTCGCGTCGAGTCTAGCGGAGTATGTGGATGTGGAGCTCAGCGGCGGTAAAACTCCTGATGAAGTCCTTCATGAGCTCGGCGAAGCGTGCCCCGAAGGTCTGAGGGTGCGAAGCGTCGAATGCCCCGGGGAAGGCTCGCCGCCCCTGAGCAAGACCTTTTCCAGAGCCTCATACCGCATGGAGATCAAAACGGAGGCGAAGGCCGCGGATGTGGCGGTTTTTTACGAAAACAGCGGGGAGATCGTGATCGAAAAGCTGAACAAGAAAAAGCAGCTTAAAAAAGAGGATATAAAACCGAGGATATATTCCTTTGATGTCACAGACATTCCGGGAGGGATAGTGATAGACTGCACACTGTGCTTTCTCAACGAGGGCCTTCTGAACCCATTCGTCCTGGCGGGCGCCCTGGAGCGCTCCTGCCCGGCGCTTTCCGGATCAAAGGTCCTTTCGGTATGCAAAATGAAGGTGGAATGACATTTTTTTATGTATACTGTGGCAATGGGCCCGATCATATGATAAAATTAACCAGTTAAACGTGTAATCAATACAAAGGAGAATAAATAAACATGGCAAAAGCAGGCGATATCAAAAAGAACCTTACCATAGTCGTTGACGGAAACGTTTACACGGTGGTGGATTTCCAGCACGTCAAGCCCGGAAAGGGAAGCGCGTTCGTAAGGACCACCCTCCGCAACGTCATGACCGGTGCCAAGTTCGAGCGCACCTTCAACCCCGACGAGTCTCTGGAGACAGCCCGCATCGAAACGAAGGAGCTGGAGTACTCCTACAATGACGGAGAACTCTACTACTTCATGGATACCGAGACCTGGGAGCAGACTCCCCTTGAAGCGGATATCGTCGCGGACGCGATGCAGTATATAAAGGAAGGCATGACCGCCACCATCAAATTCTACGAAGGAAAGGCCTTCAGCGTGGATCCGCCCAACTTCGTGACCCTTCTGATCACGGAATGCGAGCCCGGCGTCAAGGGTGACACCGCCACCGGCGCCACGAAGCCCGCCGTCCTTGAGACCGGCGCCAAGGTAAAGGTACCTCTCTTCGTCAACGAGGGAGAATATATCAGAGTCGACACCCGTACCGGAGAATACATGGACAGGGTCAAGAACTGAAAAATAACATTCCGGCACGCTGAGCGTGCCTTTTTTCTGAAGGTTGGATAAATGAAAAAGATTTGGGAAGAACTTAAGACTACCGGCAAGCTTTCCACGATGATCGCCGTCGCGGTCCTCATCGTGTTCTACATGATGCTGAACAATTTGGAGCCCATCGTGAGCTTCCTTCTGGGAGCATATGCCATCATCCGTCCCTTTGTCTGGGGAGTGGTCGTTTCATACCTTCTGTATCATGTGACGGAGTTTCTGAAAAGGACCCTGTTCAAAGGGATGAAGAATACGAAGCTGGCCCATATACTGGCGGTCAGCATCTCCCTGATCCTGACGCTGGTGCTCCTTTCCCTTCTGATGAGCGCCGTGGTGCCTCAGATGGTCTCCGCGGTGAGCGTGCTCGTGAACAATTCCGGCTCATACATCGAGACCCTGGAGAAGATTCTCATCAATATCGACCGGAACCTGCCCTTCATCGACCTGGATACGGAGAGCCTTGCCGATCTGGGCGAAGATATCTTCGACACCGCCACCAAATGGGTGAAGGACAATACCGACATGATCATCAGCACCACCGTGGGCGTTGGCAACAGCATCATGAACATCGTACTCATCTTCTTCATGGTGATATACGTCCTGCTGGATACGGACAGCCTCAAAAGGGGAGTCGCACGCTTCTTCCAGGCGGTGCTGAGCCCCCTGCAGTATCTGAACTTTTCCAGGTTTGCATTCAAGGCTGACAGGGTGTTCATGTCCTTCATCGGACAGAACTTCATCGACGCCATGCTGGTGGGCGTAGTGAATTACATCTTCATGCTGATCATGGGAATGACGGATTACGCCATACTGATCTCGGTGTTCGCAGGCGTTACAAACTTCATCCCCACCTTCGGCCCCATAATCGGAGCCGTGGTGAACACGGTATTGCTCCTGGTGATCGACCCGGTGGACGCGCTGTGGTTCTTCCTGTGGACGTTTCTGCTCCAGACGGTGGACGGATATATCGTCAAGCCCATACTCTTCGGCAAGGGCGTCAAGGTCAAGTCCCTGTGGGTCCTCATCGCCATAGTCGTGGGCGGCGGAATCGGCGGAGTCACGGGCATGATCATCGGTATCCCGGTCTTTGCCCTCATCCAGGACGCTTACGAGGAATGGATAGAAAGATTGCTCGAGAAAAAAACTATTGAAGAATAAATATTGACTGTTAAAAACAAAACTGATAAAATCATATGGTCGATGGGGGTGTAGCTCAGTTGGTAGAGCGTCCGGTTCGCATCCGAAAGGTCGAGAGTTCGAGTCTCTTCATCTCCACCAGAGAGAATATCTCAGGCCCATCCAGTGGATGGGCCTTTTTTACAGGAGGAAGTTATGGATCTGGGTTCACTGTTCAAACTCAAACAGGCGTGGAAGACCTTCAGCGCCAATCATCCGAAGGTCCCCGAGTTCGTCGAGAACGTAAAATCAAAGGGTCTTGAAAAGGACGTGGAGCTGGCTGTCGCCATCCGTTATCCCGACGGAACTGAATACCGCACCGGCATCAGGCTCCAGGATTCCGATATAGCCCTTTTCGACATCTTCAAATGATCCACGAAAGGATCGTGCCCTTCGAGTCCCTCCAGAACATGAGGGATCTGGGAGGCCTTAGTGGAGAAGGCGGAAGAAGGATCCGCCCCGGCAGGATCTACCGAAGCGGCAGGCCCTCCGACGGAAGCGGCAATGATATTATAAAACTGTCCTCCCTGGGCATCACCCTGGTGATCGACCTGCGTACCGAGGAGGAAGCATCAAAGGCTCCGGATCCTGTGATGGAAGGAACCGTTAACATGCTCATCACCGTCAGCAGCGATCCGGTGACCGGCCAGAGCGTTATGGACCGCTCATCCATGAGGGTCTCGGAGAAAATGAAGCTCATGTACCGGGATATGATCCTGGGGGAGGCCTCATCGTCCGCCATCGCCCGGGTGATAAGATGCGTCGCTTCGGAAAAGATGGGCGCCAGCCTTCTTCACTGTACCGCCGGGAAGGACCGCACAGGGATCATCTGCGCCCTGATATGCGAGATGCTGGGAGTAAAGCGGGATGACATCATCTCGGACTACATGCTGACCAGGGAATGCCTCAGGGATTTCGCCGATATGATGTTCATGCGGGTGAGTTCCAGGATGCAGGAAGAGCCGTCCGAGTCCTTTCTCGAGGATTTCTATGACTCCATGCTGGTAAGGGAGGAATACATAATATCCATGTATGATGCCATATCGGAGAAAAGCGGCTGTACGGACGCCTACATCAGGGACGTTCTGGGATTTGATGAGCTCTTCATAAACGATTTCAGGAAATCCTTCCTGGAGGGATGACAAAAGACAGGAAACTGTCTTTTTTTGTTTCAGCATGTTGACATGTCTTTTAATTATTGATATCATATTGATATCAATATGGAGGTATTGTGATATGAATGAAATCATACTTAACAAAAGAAAGAACGGGATCGCGATGCTGGTGCTGCTCCTTTGCGCCCATATCCTGAGCATACTTATGATATTCGGGGGAGCGACACTGGCCGCCAGACGCTACTCGCCTCTGCCGGGGGTCATGGTCATCATACTGGGGACCGTCATGTTCGTCGGCATCTTCATCATGTACGCCGGCCTTAAGGTCATAGGCCCCCAGGAGGCGCTGGTGCTCACCCTGTTCGGCCGCTACGTCGGGACCCTCAAGGAGGAGGGCTTCTACTTTGTGAATCCCTTCTGCAGCGCCGTGAATCCCGCCGCCCATACGAAGCTCTCCCAGAGCGGCGACGTGGACAAGCTCCAGGGCGGGGGACAAAACGCCCAGACCACCCAGGAAGCAGCAGGCAAAAAAATCTCCCTGAAGATCATGACCCTGTCGAATTCCCGCCAGAAGATCAACGAC
>CADBPP010000179.1 GCA_902796565.1 uncultured Eubacteriales bacterium
GTTCTTTTCGAAGAAGACTTTGAGCCTCTCACGGCTTTCGGGATCATCGCTTTTAATGTTCTCCCTGGCGGTCCTTACCGCTTCAGCCCTGTCCGGAGCGTGATATATCCCGGTGCCCATGAGGATCAGGTCGGCTCCCGCATCGGAGAAGGTTTTACAGTTGTCGATCTTCATGCCGCCGTCCACCCCTATGGCAAAGTGGCCGTTGAGGGAGCCGAAGATGTCTCTTAGCTGCCGTATCCTTTCCACGGTCTGCTCCGAAGCCTTCTGTCCGCCGTAGCCCACCCTTACGGCCATGAGGTTCACTATATCGACCCTTTTCATGACTTCGGCGGGAAGGGACTCTATCGGTGTCTCTATGAGAACGGCGATGCCGCAGGAAAGATGCCTTCCCTGCACATAGTCCAGTATCTCCATGGGCTTATCAGTAGCCTCGATGTGGAACAGCAACTGGTCCACTCCCGCGTCGCATATGTCCTTCATCCAGTTCTCGGGGCTATCCACCATCAGATGGGCCTCGATGGGACGCTCAGTCGCCCTTCTTATCCTCTTTACCGTATCGATATCGAAGGTGGTCCTCTCCACGAACTTCCCGTCCATGATATCAAGGCTGAAACCGTCTATACCGGCTTCATCCACCATCCTTACTTCATTTTCAAGATCGTTCCAGTCTGCGTCCAGTACGGATGCCATCAGGACTGCCATGTCAGATCCTCCTTCGGGTCGGTTTACTGCTTCATTATACCATCCCCCGGCGGGAAAGGTTTACTTTTCCCGCCGGAATGATCAAAATCTACTTGGACTGCACCGGTATGAAGCGGCGTATGACGCTGGCCACCTGATAGGCGGGCATGGTCTGGAGCATCACCCTGCCGGGACCGGTCACGACGGTGTTGAAGAAGCCTTCACCGCCGAGAAGGGCGTTCTTCACTCCCTTAACGGAGACCACGTCCATGGAGCAGGTGCCGTCCATCATGGCGATGTAGCCGGTATCCACTATGAGCTGCTCTCCCCTCTGCAGGTTCTTTTCCACCACGCTGCCGTCCACCTCGAGAAAGACCAGACCGGTCCCGGAAAGTCTCTGCATCAGAAAACCCTCGCCTCCCACGAGGCCCGCTCCGAACTTGCGCTGGAAAAACACCGAGAACTCCACTCCCGGAGTGCAGGCCAGGAAGGATGACTTCTGGCAGATGATCTCCTGACCCGGTCCGATCTGCATGGCCAGGATATTTCCCGGGAAGCTGGAGGCGAAGGCGATCATGCCGGGTCCTCCCATGGCCGTGTAGGTATTCAGGAACATGCTCTCGCCGGTGATGGCCTTCGAGAACATCTTACCCAGACCTCCTCCCGAGGTCTGCATGTCCATGTTGGGGCTCATCCAGCTCATGGAGCCCCCCTCGCATATCATCGCTTCCCCCATATCCAGCTGGCATTCCACCACGGGAAGGGGGGTGCCCTTTATCTCGTATCTCATCGAAACTCCTCCTTTGTTGTCTTTTGTATGATTATACCACCCCTCCCGCAAAAGCTGCTGTTCACGGATCATCCTTCTTTACATTTGCCCCCCCTTTGTCCGGCGTTTTTGTGAACTTCCCTGCACCTTCTTATGCCGGGGCGGGTTCCGGCAGCATAAGGGGTCCGTATGACACGAAAAGTGGGGCTGCGGAAAACGGAGCGTGAACAGCAACCGTACTAAAAGGTTGTAAAAACTTTATAATATTACTTGTATTTACCGTCTTTACAGTATATACTAAGAGAGAATGATAAAGGAGGTGCTCATTATGGCAACCAGAGTTGTGAATTTCAAAATGGATGAGACAGAGATCCGTGACATCAAGCAGGTCGCCGGCGTGTTTAATATGTCTGTCACAGATCTGATCAAGAACGCGGTCCGGGAGTACCTGGCTGAACTCAAGAACGATCCTTTCTACAGGCTCACAGCAAACGTGCAGGATGCCTCTGATGAGGAAGCCGCAGAGATCCTGAACGAGATCGAAGGATTGACTGAGGATGACCTGTCCATCGCTTCCACAAAACGCTTTACTCTATGAGCGGAGACGGACGATGGACGAAAGAGCGGATCTCAGCTATGAGATATACTACACGAAGGCTGCGGACAAATTCCTAAAAACCCACGAGGA
>CADBPP010000180.1 GCA_902796565.1 uncultured Eubacteriales bacterium
GGAAGGATACTACGACAGGGAGCGGCTGGAAAAGGAGATCTTCCCGTATCTGCTCACCGATACGCGAAACGGGCTTCAGGTAGGAGTGATCCAGGCCCACACCTGGGACAAGGCGTTTAAGCGGGAACTGCTCACGGAACATTATACCCGCGACGAGAGGATCCGCGTCTTTACCGACGTGCCCATGACCTACGAATGCCTTCTCCACTGCCGGAACGTCTATATCTGCAACGAGCCCCTGTATATGTACAATAAGACGAACGAGGGCTCCATCCGGGCCGTGAGCCGGGAGAACCTTCTTACGGAGAGCTTCCGGTACCTGATCGAATATCTGCGGGAGCATCTCGGCGGTCTGGGAACGGTCATAGACCGTCAGCTCAACGAATACGCGGCCATGCTGATCATCCGCACGGGAAAGTGGCGGGCCGCGACGGATCCCTCCCTCGCGGAAGCCGCCCGGCATTTGGAGGAAGGGCTCCGCGAAACGGATATGCTGTCATTTGTTTCCGTAAAGGGCTTGCCCCGGAAGGCGGGAGCCGTTATACTGCTTTTGAAGATGCGTCTTTACCGCCTGGCCATGCTTCTCTGCGCGGCCAGGGTCAGGCAGGGCGAACGGCAGGCGAAACAATCAGAAATCGGAAAGCAGG
The DNA here is from genome assembly GCA_902796565.1 of uncultured Eubacteriales bacterium. Lineage (GTDB taxonomy): Bacteria > Bacillota > Clostridia > Eubacteriales > Anaerofustaceae > RUG14186. Next base: position 648 of record CADBPP010000180.1, read on the forward strand.
TAGATCATGTATAAACGAAAAGTACGAGGCTGGTCTCAGCATATCGATTTTATGGCCCTCGACAATCTCTGCGTTTTTTTCAGCCTTCTTGTATCGTTCCTGATCGTTGAAAAAGACGGGGTCCTGGCCTCACGCTTCTTCTGGAGGATGGTCCTGGAAGCCATGCTGGTGAACCTGGCCGTGATGATCGTCCTCGATACCTATCATAGCGTGCTGCATCATACGCCCTGGGATGAAATGGTCCGGCTTCTCGGCCAGACGGGGTATTCGGTCCTCGTCCTTCTGGTCTTCCGGCTGCTGAGCCAGACGTCGGAGGCCGATCTGTCAAAGATCGCGCTCTACGCCATTCCTCTTTACATTCTGTCCTGCTATATCATGCGGCAGACGTATAAGAGCTTCCTGAAGAAAAAGCATCACATCCTGAACCGGCACTCCCTCCTCATCGCGCTGGAAGCACCGCAGATCCCTACGGTCATCCCGCGCATCCTCCGCTCGAATTACGGGGTCTATCGGTTTATCGGCATCGCGATCATGGGCGCCGATCCTTCCGAAGAGGAGGCGCGGGCTTCTCTCCGCTCGCTCAGGAACCAGTATCCTGAGGTCGAAACGATCCCCCTCGTCGCCACGGCCGATACGCTGGAACAGTATCTGACCAATAACTGGGTGGATGAAGTATATCTGGACGTGTCGCCGAAAGCCGATCTGCCCGTGGATCTGATCAACAACCTCATGCGCATGGGCATTACCATCCATACCGCCCTCACGAACCTCGACGACAGCGAATCACGGCATAAGAACGTGGAATGGATCTGCGGCCACCTGACCATTACGACCTCCCTCGGCTACATCACGGGCCGCGATCTTATGCTCAAGCGGCTCATGGACGTCGCGGGCGGGCTGGTCGGCTCCCTGATCACCGTGCTTCTCACGCCGCCCATCGGCCTTGCCATCTGGCTGTCCGACCCGGGACCCATCTTCTTCTCGCAGACCCGGATCGGCGAAAACGGGAAAAAGTTCCAGATGTACAAGTTCCGCAGCATGTATAAGGATGCGGAAGCGCGCAAGAAGCAGCTTGCGCAGACAAGCGGCCAGGAAGACGATCTCATGTTCAAGATGGAACACGACCCGCGGATCATCGGACAGAAACAGCTTCCCGACGGAAGCTGGAAGAAGGGAGTCGGCGGCTGGATCCGCGACCTGTCCCTGGACGAGTTCCCCCAGTTCTTCAATGTCCTTAAGGGAGATATGTCCCTGGTCGGCACGCGTCCGCCGACAGTGGACGAATGGGACCGGTACGAGCCCTTCCACCGCTCCAGAATGTCTACAAAGCCGGGCATCACCGGTCTCTGGCAGGTCAGCGGCCGCAGCAAGATCCGCGATTTTGATACGGTGGTACGCCTGGACCGTGAATACATCGAGAACTGGTCCTTAAGGCAGGACGTCCACATCCTGTTCAAGACGATCTGGGTCGTGATCGCCCGGAAAGGGGCTATGTAAGAGATCCCGCTTTCTTTTCGTAGCTCATGCACAGTTCGGGAAGGCGTCCGTCTCTTTTCGCAAGTATCAGACATACGATCCCGGGCAAAGTCTCCAAAATGACTGCCGGAATACCGCCTTCGACGCCGAATTCATAACTGTAGATCAGATTGCTCACAGCATTCATCGCGTCAGGATGGAGTACGGAGACTTCCGATACGATTCCGCTGTTCGGCAGGCCGAACAGGAAATTCTGTGTGAAATTCCACATCGTATGTATCCCCATTACCATCCAGATACTTCCTGTATACCAGCGTACAAGCGAATATGAGATCCCGCAGACAATGATATCGGTTATGGCCAGAAGAGTCAGCCCGTCGTTCGCAATATGCGTCAGGCCGAAGAATATGCCGTTCGCCAGCACCGCTGTCCAGAGCGGATAATGGATCAGGATCCTCTCGTACATGAAGCCTCTGAACCACATCTCTTCCGATGAACTCTGGACGAACACCATCAGAAACGCGTAAAGGAACGTCGATGTCATAGCGGCGCTGAAATCCGGGCGGAAGGTAAGGTCGCCGTGGATGACCGCGCACAGAATACAGCAGGAATTCATGAGGAATCCAAGAAGCAGGCCCGTCAGAAGGCTTCTTAAGGTATTGTTATGTGACGGTTCATATGCGTCTTCCGCGATCCTGATCCTATGATCTTTCCCGAAGCCCTCAGGCAGGAAAGACCGGAGTATGAAATGATTCTTCCTGATCACCGCGCATACGATGACCAGCGTGATCACTATGCCGATCGTAGGTGTATACCACCTGTTTATATATTCCGTCGCAGGCGTAGAGTCCGGAAAACCACGCGTTGCCCGGTAGAATACGATTATCGCAGGAATTGACAATATCTCATACAGGACGAACATCAGGAAAAAGATCCACAGCAGGTTGTTCTCAATGGACTTCCGGAACTTTTCCCTGATCGCCTCCAGAGTTTTTTTACCCGACGCCATAACATACCTCATTACGACCGATCCGCGACATCGATACTACGCACTCCACATGGTCCGTGAAGGGGAAAAGGTCCACCGGCTGCAGTTTATTTACTTTATAACCGTATTTCTTTAAGACATATAAGTCTCTTTTCAGCGTATCCGGATTACAGGAGATATAGACGACGCGCGAAGGGCCGAGCGCCGCCATGCTTTTGAAAAAGGTCTCGGTGCTGCCGGAGCGCGGCGGGTCCAGGAAAACAAGGTCCGCCTTTTCGCCGGCCTGCGCCATGCGGAGCATCTCCTGCCCCGCGTCGCCGCAGAGGAACGAAGCGTTCTGAATGCCGTTCTCTTTCGCGTTCCTCCGGGCGTCGGCTGCCGCCCCGCGGTTCAGCTCGATCCCGATGACCTCTTTCGCCCCTGCCGCCGCGCAAAGGCCTATGGTCCCCGTCCCGCAGTAGGCGTCGATGACGCGCTCCTTCCTGGTAAGGCCGGCAAACGCGACCGCCGTGCGGTAGAGCTTTTCCGTCTGCACCGGGTTCACCTGGTAAAAGGAGGACGGCGAGATGCGGAAGGTGAGGCCCAAGAGCCGGTCGCGGATAAAGCCGGGGCCGTACACCGTGATGTTCCGCTCCCCGAGCACCATGCTGGTGTCCCGGTCGTTGATGTTGAATACGATGGTCGTAAGCTCCGGATGCTCTGTCCGAAGCGCTTTTATGAAATTGTTCTTCCCAGGAAAGATGGGGGAGCTTAAGACCAGCACCGCCATAAGCTCGCCCGTCGAGAACCCGCGCCGCATGAGCACGTGCCTGAGAAGCCCCTGTCCGGAATCCTCGTCGTAGATCCTTATGCGGAAGGACTTAAGGAGCTTTCTCACGGTCGCGATGACCTCCTGGCACTTCCTGTCCTCGATGAGACAGCGCTCCACGTTCACCACCCGGTGCGAATCCGCCTCATAGCAGCCGGAAAGGATTTCTCCCGACCGGGTCCTCGCAAAAACGTGATGCACCTTGTTCCGGTAATAATACGGATCCTCCATGCCGAGGATCGGCTCCGGCGCGCAGAAAGAAGAAAGCAGGCTGCCGATCCGGTCCTGCTTTTTCCGAAGCTGCTCCCCGTAGGCAACGCCCTGCAGGGAGCAGCCCCCGCATTTCTTTTCGATCCCGCAGACGGGAAAATCCTGTTTCTTATCCATCATCCGTTCAATAGGTATTGAGGTTCCTTATGCGGTCCGCAGCGATGTCCGCGAGCGCGCGGCAGTCCGTCATGCGCATCGACTCGGAAAGCTCTGTGCGGACCTTTTCCGTATAGAGCGTGACGCCCTCCGCAAGGCCGCCGTGCGCCGCCACGGCATAGGGCCTTCCGATGAGCACCGCGTCCGCGCCGAGCGCGAGGCACTTGAGCACGTCCGCGCCGCTCCGAACGCCGCCGTCCACAAGGAGCCTGAAATCCTTCCCCACGCGCTCCCGGATCTCCCGGATCATACTGACCGGCGGCAGGGTATCCTGGAGGATGCGTCCGCCGTGCGTGGAGACGACGGCGCCGTAGGCCCCGGCATCGCGGCAGCGCTCGGCCGCCCGGGCCGTCATGACGCCCTTGACCAGGAAGGGGATGCCCTCCGACGCGCGTACGAATTCGCGGAGCTCGTCCTCCGTTTTGGTGTAGGCCGTGCATCCCTGAAGCTTCAGGTTCACGAGTGCCGCCGAATCGATGTCCATGGCCCAGGCCGTGCAGCCGGCCTTCTTGATCTCTTCAATGCGGGAGAACACCTTATCCCTTTCCCAGGGCTTTACCGTAGGCACCGCTTTGCCGCCGGCCTCCCGTACGACCGCCATGGCGTCCGGAAAA
>CADBPP010000181.1 GCA_902796565.1 uncultured Eubacteriales bacterium
CATAACAAGTGTATACAAGATAGGAAACGGGCCGTCGAGCTCCCATACGGTGGGTCCCTTCCACGCGGCCCAGGTGTTCGGGATGAGGTATCCCGACGCCGACGAGTATGAGGTCACCCTCTACGGATCCCTTGCCCATACCGGGGAAGGGCACGGCACGGGCAAAGCCATCAGGGAAGGGCTTCCCGGAGCGAAGATCATCTACGATCCCGAAAAGACCGATCTTCCCCATCCGAACACGATGCTCTTCGAAGCCTTCAAGTACGGAAAGAAGATCGCGTCCCTGCGGATCTTCAGTATCGGGGGAGGCTCCATAAGGATAGAGAACGAATCTTCGGAAGAGGACAAGGAAGTGTATCCTCAGAAGAACTTTTCCGAGATACTCTCCCTGTGCAATCAGGAAAGGATAAGCCTTGTTCAGCTCATTTACATCCTGGAAGGAGCGACTTTAAGGGATTATTTGAAGATCGTGTGGAAAGCGATGTGCGATGCCGTTGAAAGAGGTCTCGAAGCCGAGGGGATCCTGCCCGGAGGTCTCAACCTCACCCGGAAAGCAAAATATCTGTACGGCAAGCGCTGCTACAACGAGAGCTCCGATGTCCAGATGAACAGGATCATCGCCGCTTATGCCTACGCCGTCAGCGAGGAGAACGCCGCCGAGAACGTCGTGGTCACCGCTCCCACCTGCGGAAGCTGCGGAGTCCTTCCCGCCGTGCTCTACTACATGCAGCATGACAGGGGATTCCCGGAGGAAGAGATACTGGACGCGCTGGCCGTGGCGGGGATCATCGGCAACGTCATCCGCACCAATGCCAGCATCTCCGGAGCGGAATGCGGATGCCAGGCGGAGATCGGAAGCGCCTGCTCGATGGCTGCCGCCGCTATAGCTTCTCTCTTCGGACTGAGCATAGAACAGATAGAATATGCCGCCGAGATAGCCATGGAACACAGCCTGGGTCTTACCTGCGACCCGGTGAACGGACTCGTGCAGATACCATGCATCGAACGCAACGCCGTCGCTGCCATGAGGGCCCTCAGTTCGGTGAACCTCTCCAGGTTCCTGTACGCCACCAGGAGGATATCCTTTGACGACGTGGTGGCCACGATGTACCAGACCGGTCTGGACATGGATGAGAAGTACCGTGAGACTTCCCACGGCGGACTCGCTCAGATATATAAGGCAGGCTCCAAATGATCTGTACCGGGGATCTGACATAATACAGTCTCTGCATAAAAAAAGGTGCCGTAAAACTGCTTCGTTAACAGTTTTACGGCACTGTTTTGTTCCTTTATGCCAGCTTGTAATCGGAGATCGGAGCCCCTTCAGGGAAAACGTGTCCGCATTTCGGACAGGTCTCCTCGGAAACGAGGGTGCCCGTCTGTCCGACGGAGCCTCCCATCTTCACGAATACTTCCACGATCTCACCGCACTGCGGGCAGATGATCTCGGTGAGTTTAGGCGTGGCCTTTCCTTCCTGACAACCTTTCAGTACTGCCATTCTTCTTCCTCTTTTCTTTATATTGCCCTTCAGGAGAAGTCAAAGACTTTTCTTTCCCTGAAGAAGTAATCGATATCGTTTGCCAGATCCTCGCCGTGGCTGAGCGCCACATCGTGGTCGGAATCCTGGAACATGACCATCTTGAGATGGGGAACGTACGTGGCTGTACGTATCATGCTCTCCGGGACCACTATGGGATCCTGCATCCCGCCGAAGATGATCACGGGAGTTTTGATGGTCTTGAGCCATTCGATGAGGTTCTCTTCGCTGGTCATGTAATCCGGTGTGGGATTGCCTCCGAACTTCATGGCGTCTTCCCTGGCGTCCGTATGGGTGATGGTGTAGTATTCCATGTCGGCGTTCTTCCTGAGCTGATCCTGCCAGTATTCGCTCTGATATTCCCTCAGTTCATTCAGACGGGACTGCCTCGTCTCTTCCGCCTTTTTGACCTTCTTTTCCGCGGCGGTGAGCTCATTGTCCACAAGGCGGTTGCGCCATGAGAATGATGACGGCGCTCCGATGAGCTTGGGTCCGCATACGACTCCCGCGAAGCCGGAGATCCTGTCCGGATGGTCGTGTATCAGGGTCCAGCCGATGGACGAGCCGTGGGATATGCCGGTATAGGCGAACTTTTTCGCTCCGAAATGGTCCGCGACCTTTATGATGTCCTCGCTCCACTGGTCGTTGCCGTTTACCCCCTCGGGAAGGCGGGACGAGGCGCCGTAGCCGCGGATCTGCACATCCACCACATGATAACCTCTCTTCGCGAGCTCCTTTGCGTAGTTCGCGTAATAGAAGGGATAGATCAGGGAAGTGAATACATATCTGTCACCTTCGCCGTACTCTTCATAGAAAACGCTTACTTCTTCGTCAACTTTTATATATGGCATGTTGTCCTCCTTGAAGCAAAATTGTGATTTCTCTGAGAAAATTATATTTGTTTCATTTCGCTTTGTCAAGCCTGTTTGCTCCTGCAGAAGAGCCCGCGGAGCTGCGGTAACAGTATATCCTGTAGCTTGACGGATCTATCATTATGACGCCGCGGCCCATCTCGGCGGCGTACTCTATCATGTCCGCGCAGGGACCGGGGGAGCCGGGCACATAGATGCATACGAGATAGCCGGAGCAGTCCACCATGTATTCCCTCCTGGTGCGGCGGCCGTAGCGCACGGGCACGTCGGTCATGGCCATGACGCTGTCCGCCTTGGATATGATCCTTCTGAAGGCCGCTTTGTCGGAGGCGGACCAAAGTGAGGTGAACTCCCTGTCGGGAATGACGCACTGAAGGGAGATCTGGGGATATTTCTTTTTCATCTGAAGCACACAGGAAGCTTCCAGAAGGGCCGCTCCCCGGCTCATGCCGCACATGAAATGGGTCACGCCCTTCTGGGTCACCAGCTTTTCCAGCAGGGGGATCAGTGTGTTCTTCATTTTCACGGCGCCGGAGGAACTGCTGCAGTTCCAGGGCATTACATCCGGACTGTGCCCCGCGAGGACACAGGTGGACGGTATATTCATCTCGGTCTTGAACAGTATCTGGTAATCCATGGTCATGCTCCAATAGCGAATAAACGCTCAGTATTATTCGAATATCTATTTGAAGTATATACCATTCCGGTGCCGGCCGCAACACAAAAGTAAAAATATAAAAAAGAGTAACGCAATCGTCACTCTTCGCTCCGGATGCAATATGCGC
>CADBPP010000182.1 GCA_902796565.1 uncultured Eubacteriales bacterium
ACAGCGGGCAAGTGTCTGCCCTGTGTCCGCGTAAGCGGCACGAAGCCGCCGCCTCTAAGCTTTAAGCGTAGGCGGGGGTAGTTCACGGTTCTTATACCGCCCCAGCTTCGTCCTGCTGATGACAGCAGATCTCAGTAAAGGCGGGGCAGCAGATACATGTTCTTTCTCGATTCGGTGATGTAGGCCCAGCCGTCCGGCGCGATGCGGAAAACACGCGCGTCCGGGACCGAAACGATATCCCTCAGGGCCGCGTAGATGGGATAGTCCTCCATAAGTGCGTCATAGACGCTGTACCTTGAGGCGAGGATATATCTCGGTTCGCCTGAATTTTCACAGACCCTTTTCATGAAGTCCTTCCCGGTTATCATGTTGAGGAACCCGACGGCCGCGGCCTTCTTTTCATCCGCTGTCTTCGAATTGACGGAAGCGGCATCAATGAAGAAGACCGGGATGTTCTCATCGTCCGTCATGGAAAAAAGCCTGAATTCCGTTTCCTCCGCCGCGCTTCCCATGACGCTCATGGCTTCGATGAATCCTATGTAGGCTCTGCCGGAGCCCTGCGCAAATCGTTTTGCATAGAAGTACAGACCCGTATCTTCCGGGGATGTTTCCTCTTTCTTTTACTCATGATAAGTCTGCAGCTCCTTGCAGCTGCTCTTGCCTGCGCCGCATGAGCGCATCGATATATATTCCCCGGACCCGCCCTCGTCTGACTGCTGACAATAGGTAGTAACTATACGCGGTAACATTGCATGTGTGACATTACCGGGCTTACGGTGTAAAAGGAGGATTCGAACCTCACGATCCTAGCCCGACGGACCACCATGGCGCGCGGTCCATTCTCGACCGCAGGAGATCATGTCCACCCAGTCAGACTACCGTCTTGTTTCAGATCAGTTCCGTGGTCCAGTTAAGTCCCTGGATCAGTTCGTCCGTCTCCCGGAGCTGTCTGGAATACCCGTCCAGCTGCTTTTGAAGCTCCGCGACGTTGACGGTGCTCATGATCCTTATCTCGGTCTTGGTATACCTGGTGACCTTCTCGCTGGAAGCGTTCAGAAAGTCCCTGAGGATGATGATGCGCTGCTTGAGGCAGTCCCTGGCTGCTATAAGGTCAGTCAGGCTCTTTCCTTCGGATACGGTACGGTTGTTGGTATCGTTTATCCGGCGGATAAGTTCTTCCAGACGAACGAGGCATCTGTCCAGTTCGGAAAGCAGCTCCCCCGGATCCTCAGCGGGAGTCTCCCCTTCCTGCACCTTGGCGTTGTTGCGGAGCCTGACGGTCAGTTCCGATATCCTGCGCTGCAGGTCGGCTCTTTCGGATAATGCTGTTGCGAGTTTCATGATGTCCTCCTTGCAAAGGGATGTTTATCGGGGCGTATCCCCGCTTTTTTACTGTGTCCACTTTATCATTATACTATGAAGAAGGCCCGATCCTCCGTCAATTGAGAGAATAGGGCCCCCGGGAAACAAAAAAAGGAGCTCCGGAGCCGCGGAGCGCCTTATTCTGTGATATTTACCGGCGGTCTTCCCTACCGGTCCTGCTCATCCTCCGGATCCGAAGAAGACGCGCTCCTTCCTATGATGAGCTGCACCGAGCCCTCTTCCAGGGAATTGAACTCGTCATAGTGTATGTGGCTGCCGGGTGAGGCTTCCGCGAGATCCACCAGATGCTTCGCCAGGGAGATCAGTCCCTCCCGGTTGGCGGTGATGACCACCTCGCTGCCGTAGATATCCGCCCGGATCTCAGATCCTTCGATCCATTCTATGTCCATAGCTCCTCACTTTCTGGCCGACAGATACTTTGAGATGCGCTCCAGCTCGTCTATGAATTCCCGGATGTTGTTGCGCTGTATCCTGTCGTATCCTTCATATGATTCCAGCCTTTTCAGAAGACCGGCCAGGTCCTCCAGGGATTCGCGGTCCCGGTAGAGGAAGATATCGCTGTTGGGCGTCTTGTAGACGCTGCTGTAGGTCTTATGGAATTCATGGATCTGGGACGCGTTGCAGGAGGCGAGCATCCTCCAGATCCTGTGGTTGTCAAGGGCTCTGGCAAAGGAGCCGAATTTCATGATGCTGTCTATGTCCTCGCTGACGAAGGCCGGGAAACGGCCCACTTCGTCGGGGAAATATGTGAACCCCGAAAGATCCGTATCCACCTTGACCAGGGAGTCCAGCATCCTCTTCTGCAGCTCACGGCACTCTGCCTCGAGAGAAGGATCCCCGTCCTCCTTTACCAGGTATCTGGTGATGTAGTCGGAGTTCACCTTCAGGCCCTTGCCGAAGAGGTTCGATACCATCTTGTCCATGGCCTCCGACGTGTCGAGTTCCAGAAGACGGCCCACCTCCAGAAGGTTCCTGGCTATCTTTCCGTATTCCTGCATAGGGAACTGCATCGGATCGCTGAGCCTTTTCGTGATCATGTCCACTGCGCCGGTGATCTCATCCTCTCCCCGCCTGCGCCAGTGATAAAGGATCTCCAGGTCACCGTCATCGGGAATGCCTTCTGCGTCATAGGTCCTGAACTCATCGAAGAGGCTCATGGCGCTCCTGACCATCTCGGGCACGATGATATGGTTCCTGATGTATTCATAGCAGAACCTGAAAAGGGGATATCTGCTGCTTCCGAGCCTGAAGGACATCTGGTCCTCATCCTCCCAGACGAGGTTTTCATCGCTCTCGAGACGGATGTTGAAATGGAGGATGCCCATGAAGATGGTCTTGAGGAAATCCCGGTCGTCGTACTGTTCTTTCCGGGCGGCCATCCACCGGTAGATATCCACCGCCTTCTGGCAGGTGTAGAACACTGTATTGATGCTGAACGAGCCCGGGGCAGCGAAGCACCTTACTATGTCGCTGAGATCGTCCCCCGCGGCGAAGGTGTTCAGGACGGGATCGTCGTATTCCCGGATGATGCTGCGTATGACATGCTCGACGTCGGGCTCATACAGGAGTATGTCGCTGGAGTACTTTCTTAGCATGGCTCCTATGCTTGAGGGATCGTCCTCACCCAGATCGTCCAGCACCACGATCACCTTTACCCCGTCCTGATTGGTCAGGCCGGTGATGAAACTCGTGAACTCCGCGGGATCCAGCTCCGAGCTCTCGATGTCCTCGAAGATCACCAGCTTCCCGGTAAGGTCGACATTGGCGTACAGGAGCTCAAGATCCTTGCTGTCGGTCTTTATCTCAAGATGCTGATAATTCGCGAGAGTCAGAAGTACGGTCTTCGCCAGCAGCGCTCCCTTTACCGTCCTCTCGTTCTTTTTGGGCAGGTTCCCCGTTTTGTTTTCCCAGAAGAGATTCTTGCTCACTTCACTTATGTCCTTAAGCCCGTGAAGGGAGACAACGACACAGGAAAAGGCCTCGGGCCGCGTGCTGAGGTAGGGCTTGAGCTCCCTTCTGAGGTAATGGCTCCTGCCGCTCCCCTCGGTCCCCGCCAGGATCAGCGGGCCGGGGGTACGGTCGCTTTTCACATAGTTATAGATAAAGGAATTCAGTTCATTTATTTTCATATCTTGCTGTCTCCTGATCTTTTAAGGACATGATTATTTTAACAACAGCGCCCTGTGCTGTCAAGCGCTATAAGCCGGGGGGAGCCGCCGGAAAGAAAAGGCCCCGGGCCAAGGGCCCTGAGGGACCTGCCCGCAGAAGAGCTCCTCCAGGGCCCTTCGCTGCTCGTCGGAACGGGGAGGCGTGTGATTCAGGCGAAACAGGCAGCTGTCCGTACGGTACAGCTCCTCTATCACCGGACGGTACTCCTCGGAATACATATCGACGGGATCTCCGTTTTTAAGCTTTTTCGTATGAAGGCTGCCAGAGGGCGAAATGTTCCAGCTGTTCGTCCGTGCGGTGGTAATAGCGGGCGCCGCGATCCAGCTTCGCGATCTCGGCCATCTCATCCCCGGTCAGTTCGAATCCAAGGATGTCCAGGTTGTCGCGGATGTGCTCCGTATTGCGGCTCCCGGGGATCACAGCGAAGCCCATCTGGGTATGCCAGCGGAGGATCACCTGGGCCGGGGTCCTGGAGTACTTCCTTCCCAGATCCGCGAAGATCTCTTCACTGAGAAGAGCGCTGTCGCCGTGTCCCAGGGGATACCAGCTCATGATCTTTATTCCGTAGGGCTCAAGGAAGGTCCTGAGCTCCTTCTGGGTGAAGTAGGGATGGGCCTCCACCTGGATGAACTGGGGGACGATCTCCCATTCCTTCGCCAGGGCCTCGATGTACTTTCCCTCGAAGTTGGAGATGCCGATGGAGCGGGCCTTTCCTTCCCTGTAGGCCTTCTCGAGCAGCCTGTAGCCGGAAAGCCAGTTCCCCGCGGGCTGATGGATGTACAGAAGGTCCGCATAGTCGGTGCCGAGGCGCTCCAGGGTCTCATCCACCGCTGAGGCGTTCTCATACTCGCTGGGCCAGAGCTTGGTGGAAAGGAAAACGTCACCGCGCTTTACGCCGCTTTGTCTGATCCCGCGGCCCACGGCTCTTTCGTTGACGTAGGCGTTGGCAGTGTCCACCAGGGAATATCCCATCTTCAGGGCTTCCCTTACGCTGTTCTCGGCATCCTCCGGTGAGAGCATGTATGTCCCGATGCCGACCGCGGGACACTTCACATCGTTGTTGAGGGTTATCTGATCCATATTTTCTCCTTTCTTCCTAAAGCAGACCGTTGGCTGAAAGCCACTTCTTCACGGCAGGCGCTGAATCCGCCGCACGGCTGCCGGTGACGGAGAGCCCGTCCTTCACAGCAGCTCCCGGGCATGTCCTTCTGATGTCCCTTACGCTTCCTCCCATGCCGCTCCCCTCATTGGTGCACAGGGGAAGGATAGTCTTTCCCGAGAAGTCGTATGCCTCCAGGAAGGTGAACACCGCCATGGGCATCGTTCCCCAGTAATTGGGATAGGCCAGGATCACGGTGTCATACTCATCGACGGACGAAGGCATCGTGACCAGTTCGGGCCTTGCCTTTTCCTTCAGGTCCTTCTTGGCCTCCTCTATGCATGTCATGTAGACCGGAGAGTAGGGTTCCTTCATCTCGATCTTAAACAGGTCCGCGTCGATCAGTTCATTGATGATTCCGCAGACTATCTCGGTATTTCCGACTTTGACGTAGCGCATCGCTCCGCCGAAGTAGTTTTCATCAGCTCTTGAAAAGAATGCCACAAGTGTTTTTGCCATGTTTTTTCTCCTTATACCGCTCCGGCAGAGCCGGCCGCTGTCTTTTTACGGTTTTATTATATCCGTCAGTTATTGTAAAGTCCAATTGAAAAATGCTATACTTAATTTAAATATTAAATAGAAGAGGGCATGATGAATTCAAAACAGATAGATTACTGCATAGAGCTGGCCAGGACGATGAACTTCAGCCGGGCCGCGGAGAACATGTTCGTGAGCCAGCCGACGCTGTCGTACCAGATCAGGCTCCTGGAGGAGGAAGTGGGCTTCCCGATATTTGAGAGAAGCGGCAGGGGGGCGTCCCTCACCCCGGCGGGGATACAGTTCGTGTCCTTCCTGACAGGCATGAGGGAGGATCTTAAAAGGGCGGTGGAGCAGGGACAGAACTTCAGCGCGAAGTACCGGGACAGTATCTCCGTGTGCATGTCCGTAAGGCAGGCCCTGTACTTCCTTCCCGAGGCGATGAAGACCTTCGCCCGCACTTTTCCCGCCGTGCAGGTGGTCCCGGTGTTCCGCTACGGGGGCAGCATGGAGATGTTTCTGGAAAATGAAGCCGATATCGTCTTCGCCCTGAAAGAACAGACCAGGCAGGTGGCGGGCATAAGGGTCCATGAGCTCTTTGAGAGCAGGATCTACCTGATAACCGGCAGGGACGATCCCCTCGCAGGAAAGGACCTGATTTGTGAAGAAGACCTGTACGGGCGCACCCTGATGGTGGGAGGAGGCTCCCCTGCCGCCCTGCGGGCTGTGCAGCACCGCCTTATCGCTTCCGGCAGGATGGACTACTTCAACAGCGCGGACCATGACACCACCCTGACCAACGTGGCCGCCGGAAGAGGGGTCTGCCTCGCCCCGGGATTCCTCAATGACCACAGCGGGCAGTTCGCATGGATCCCCTTCGACTGCCCGGAATCCTTCTCCTGCGTGCTGTGCACCCACCGCGAGGACGAGAGGGAATCCCTCAGAACTTTCGTATCACTGTTGCAGAAGATATATTCAGAGACGGTCGCGTTCCCGCTGTAGCGGCGGAGACGGAAAGAAAGAGGCTCCGGCGTGAGATGCACACCGGAGCCTCTTTCGTTTCTCCTAAGATATCACTTTCAGACCACGGTATATCCCGCGTCAAGGAGCGCACCGAGGGCCTTTTCGTGATCCTCCTCCTTCACCAGGATGTAATCCGTGTTGTAGGTGGACACCGCGAAGATCCCGATCCTGTTTTCCGCGAGGATCCGGGATATTTCCGACAGGATCCCTATCAGGGAAAAGTCCAGTTCCCCCCTGATGCGAAAGCCCTTCCATCCGTCGTCGCGTCGGAGGGCACCTTCCGGGACGTCCTGTGTCCTGCATACCAGGGATATCTCCTGATCCGTCTTCGCGAGGAAGTACATATCCGTATCCAGATCCGCCTGGGATATATCGCTTATCCTGCAGATGCTCAGGCTGCAGCTGAGTTTTTCCAGTTCCATTTTCCCTCCCTAAAGATCCTTTCTCAGAAGGATCTTTTCCTTTGTCCTGTATACTTCACGGAATCCCTGTTTCAGAAACATCGACTCCGCCGTATTGTCTGAAGCCATGTCGTCGAAGAGGACTCTGATCCCGTTCTCCCTGGCGGCGGAACACAGTATCTCCAGTCCCCGGGAGCCGTATCCCCTTCCCCTGAAGGAGGAAAGGATTATGATGTCCGCCATATAGCCGTCACAGCCGGGATCGTAGTGGTACGCGGCCTCTCCGACGAAATTGTCCCCGTCCTTAAGATACCGGTAATACCTTTTCCCGTCATGACATGCGACCCACTTCTCATACCACTCCTCCCAGTCCTCTCTGGGAAAGGGTATCGTTCCGCCCCAGGCGTGGTTGTAGGCCATGGTCTCTTCGTCGGCAAGAAGCATCTGCCGAAACCACAGCTCTTCAAGGGACGGTATGACCGCTTCCAGCATCCGTTTTTTCTCCTTTCCTGTTTCACATAAAAAGTGCGGCTCTCACCGCACTTTTATATCGATCGTTACTGTCAGATCCTGTCCGCTTTTCTTCTGTGGAAGATCACTGCCGCGGCGAAGGCCGCTGAAACGGCCAGAAGCCAGACGTACAGGAAGATCCTGTCGCTGTCACCGGTATCCGGCACCCTGATCTTTTCCCAGACCGCGCCCAGTTCATGATCCTCGGTCACTTCGTATTCATCACCGGCGTAATAGACGCTGCCTTCCCAGTACTTGAAGGTATAGCCTTCCTTAACCGGCTTCTCCAATACTATCACGGAACCTTCTTCCAGTACCATGGTGACAGGACCGGGATCTCCGTTGAGGGTCCCTCCGTTCAGTTCGAAGGTGATTGTATACAGTCTCGCTGTCACTGCGGTGACTGTGACATCGGAGGCGGGCATCACGAAGGTATTGTTTTCCACTTCGATCTCTTTTCCTTCGGAGTCCGTGACTTTTATTCCTTTTATCACATAGTCGTCGACGTCCTTGAGTGTTACTTTCACTTCCTCACCCGCAGGGGACTCAGTAGCCTCGATGCTGATGAAATCCTTTGCCTCGTCGGGAATGCTGATGGCATAGTATCTGGTGAACACCGCTGTTACGGTGACATCGGATTCGGGCATGGTGAATTCATAGCTGTCGTTTACGGGAACGTCTTTTCCATTGGAATCCTTCACGCTTATGGATGTCAGCCTGCAGTTTTCGTCCGCTGTGACGGTAAGAGTGACCTTCTCGCCGCCGTTGGCTTTGGTCCTGCTGGAGGTCACCGTGCCGTTTTCTGTCTCGTTTACGACGACCGCGTATTCATTTGCATTGACGATCTCGACATTTTTGGCGACTTTTCCGCCGGATTCGGTTATGGTCTTGCCGTCATCACTGAGACGGCCGCCGCCGGGTTTTTGGATCGTCAGTTCATTGCCGAGGGTTATGCTTCCGGTGTAGTAATCGGAATGAGTATCGATGGCATCGGAGCCTCCTTCACTGCTGACCTTGACGATCCCGTTTCCGATCGTCAATTTCGCCTCGCAGTAGATGCCGTGTTTGGAACCCTTGGAGTCAACGGTGCCTCCGCTTATGAGCATGGTCTGATTGGAGTAGATGCCGTCGCTTCCGGATCCCGTCGCGGTGCAGTTCACCTCGCCTCCGCTGATCTCGAAGGTCACCTGGTCATTGCCACCGTACACATAGCATGAGATCCCGCTGGAGAGTTCCCCGGTCCCGGTAGCGGTGATCTTACCGCCGGAGATGAGGATCTCGTTGGACAGATTTATACCCGTGCTGCCGTCATTTTCCCCTTCGGCCTTCGCGAGGATCTCCCCGCCGGAAAAAGTGAAAGCTCCTTCAAGGTCGATGCCGTGGGCGTATTCTTCGGCCTTTGCCGATACATCGAGCTTTCCTCCGGACATCATCATGCCGACTCCGAGCCAAGGGTTAGCGCTGATCCCGTAAGCGTATACTCCCTCGGTCCTGATGGTCACGCTGCCGCTGGCGATATCCGCATAGCCGTATAGACCGTAGGCGTTGTATTCGCTGATGCTTTTCACGCTGACTGTGCCGCCGCTGATCTGGATGACATCCCCGGCAGTTATTCCGTATGAGCCGAACGACGGCCAGTCGAGCTTTGACGCGTTCACCGTGATATCCACCTCACCGCCCTGGATGCTGACGGTCCCGGTCTGCGAGAAAACAGCGTCACCGTCACCGGCCACCAATCCGAAACAGTCATCTTTTCCGTTCACATTTACCGTGACTGTCCCGGATACCACATTGATACCGCCTCTCGCGACGAACCCGCGGCACCTGTTGCCCGTTGCTGTTACGGACAGTCCGCCGCTCAGTATATCCGCCGTTTTGTCAACATAGACGCCATAATTATTTGTTAAGCCGCCGGTGACGTCTTCGGCGATGACCCTTCCTCCGTCCACCACCAGAGCCGTGCAGGTGACGGCCACTTCTCCCTTGGCGTAAACGGTGCCGCTTTTGAACGTAAGGACGCCGTCCTCAACGCATATGCCGAATGTTTTCCCGGTCGCGGTCGCGTCTCCTTCGATCGTGAGATCCATGCCCACCGCCAGTATCGGGCATTCGAGGTCCTCTCCGAAGACCGGTTCGTCCAGAGTAAGGGTCCCGGTGGCGGGATCGAATACGGCGCTTCCTCCGTCATCCAGGATATCGTACATGTTTTCTTCGGTGACCTTGATACCTCCGACAAAAAGAACGGGACCTTCCTCTTCTCCCTCTTCCGCCAGTACGCAGCTGTACGGTGCCAGAGCGAAGATCACCATCACCGCGGTCATGATCATCAGGACCGCTTTTCTGAGCTGTTTCATCGTCAGTTTCCTCCAATCAAAGGATAATGATCGTTTTTATAATAATGATTTAATCAATTGTATCACAAGACGGCGGTGATTGTCATTGATCATCGTTATTTTCCGGACATCATCGCAGCCTTCACCGCGCCCAGGCAGTGGATCCTTACCACGGGATTTACATCGCTCCCGGCGATGCTTTCTAGCTTTTCCAGGTACGGCATGACGAACCCGGGCCTTCTGCTTCCGAGGACCCGGAAGATCTCCGGAGCCTCCATACGCACCCTGTCGTCGGGGTCGGTGAGAAGCTCCGCAAACACATCCATATGATCCCCGTAGACATCGGGGGTGTTCGTTGCTATATTTTCCGACGCCCAGATGAACGCCAGACGGACTTCAGGCTCACCGTCGGAGGCGAACCTCAGGAGGCTCTCCCACCAGGGACCGATCACACCGAAGCTGCCCCGGCCGATCCTGCCGAGGGCATTAAGCGCCCGTTCCCGGAGAAGCGGCTCTTCCCTCTCAAGGAAGGATGCGATAACGGGAACTGCTTCCTGCACAGAGAAGGGATACAAAAGGCCCATCTCCCCCAGAAGCCACAGGGCCTTTGCCTGTATCTTCACAGATCCGTCAGAAAGAAGTGAGCTCACAAAGGGGATGCTCTCCTCCCACCTGTCCCGCTCGTCGGTGAGGATGACCAGTTCCCTGTAAATATCCGATCCCTTCAATGTGCTTTCCCCTCCGGGAGCGCCCCGTGTTTTTCGAGCCACTCATCCGCCTCATCCCTGGTACGAAAGACCGTGAGAGACCTCGCTCCCTTATACTTATCCAGCAGTTCATATATCTCCGGGAGCTGATCCTTCGGAAAGTCCAGGATATACTGTCTGAAGCCGGGATCGAGTCCGTCCTCCGTCCAGGGCATGTCTTCCCTTGCACGGCCCACCCTGGCCACGGCGCCCCTAAGGCACACATCCGCGGGAAGATCGAAGAGAAACACGTCCGTGCATTTTTCAAGTCTCAGCTTCAGCGTCCTTCTGTAATTGCCGTCGATGATCCACCGCTCTGTTTCAAGGATACGCATAAGCTTTTCATCGAACTCCTCCCTGCTCACCGCAGTTTTATCGCTCCTGTGGTAGATCATGTCCAGATAGTAAAGGGGAAGCCCGCTTATGTCCCTGAGCCTGCGGGCGAAAGTACTTTTCCCCGCCCCGGGGCTTCCGATCACTATGATCTTCTGCATCGCTTCTCCCGGCATCCCTCTTCCGTTACCTCCGTCAAATAATGCTGTATCAATTATATTATCGCCTAAGGATATTAGCAACTGCGAACCCGAACGAAGCCTGCTGAAACATATGAGGGACGCGGTTTTTTATGTCATATATCCTAAAAAGCCCGGCTCCCGGCGGGACAGGAAAGGCAGGCTCCTTTTCGGAACCTGCCTTTAAGATCGCAAGCAAAACTTCATGGGCTCACGCCTCATGATGATTTTTGTAGTAGTATCTCACATAGTCCTCGTAGAAATCCCTGATGATCTGACTGCGCTCCATGACGGAAGGATCCTTCCTGTTTCCGTTCAGATGGGCT
>CADBPP010000183.1 GCA_902796565.1 uncultured Eubacteriales bacterium
CGCAAACCTTCTGGAGCTTATGAGAACCCTTAAAAAGAGCGGCATCACATGCATCATGATATCCCATAAGCTCAACGAGATCGCAGCAATATCCGATGCGGTAACAGTCATCAGGGACGGCAGGACGGTTGAGAGTTACGAGGTTGTCGCCGGACAGGTGGATGAGGATAAGATAATCAGATCCATGGTGGGACGCTCCATAGACAACAGATATCCGGAGCATAGATCCAATCCGGGAGAAACGATCTTTGAAGTATCGGACTGGTGCGTTGAGGATCCTGAGGTTGAAGGCCGGATGGTATGCAAGAATTCATCCTTCTACGTAAGAGAAGGTGAGATCGTAGGATTTGCGGGGCTGATGGGAGCCGGAAGAACAGAGCTCATGAGATCGATCTTTGGCCGCAACTACGGGATATTTAAAAGCGGGACAATAAAGATCAGGGGAAAGGAAGTAGTCCTTACATCCGTCGAATCCGCCATAAGGAGCGGCATTGCCTATGTTCCCGAAGACCGGAAGAGTCTGGGACTTAATCTTCTGGATTCCATAAGGAAAACGGTTGTGGCGGCTGATCTTGACAAGATCACTTCAAAGGGACTCCTGGATAAGCTGAAAGAGCAAAAGGCGGCAGAGGAGTACAGAAAAGCCCTGAATATCAAGTGCTCGAACATCGGTGTCGGAGTGAACACACTGTCGGGAGGAAATCAGCAGAAGGTGGTCCTTTCAAAATGGCTTTTCACCGAGCCCGATGTACTGATACTGGATGAGCCGACCAGGGGAATAGATGTGGGTGCCAAATACGAAATATACAAGATCATACATGACCTTGCCGCACACAAAAAAGCAGTGATAATGGTCTCTTCGGAGCTTCCGGAACTGCTTGGTGTGGCAGACAGGATATATACGATCTTGAGGGAAGAATAACGGGAGAAATGATGGCAAGTGAGGCTGATCAGGAATCTCTGATGAAGAGAATGACAGTCACATCAGCATGATCGTAAAACATACGGAAAGGAATGATGATAATGAAACAGTTAAAACAGGTTCTTGGCGCTGATCTTCGCCAGTATACAATGGTACTTGCCCTCGCGGCTCTTATTATAATCTTCAATATAATCTCAGGCGGCAGGATGCTTACTCCTTCCAACTTCCAGAATCTTCTTTCGGGTAATGCATACGTGCTGATACTGGCCCTTGGTATGCTTATGGTCATAGTTATAGGTCAGATCGACCTGTCCGTGGGAAGCGTGGCAGGTTTTACCGGGATGGTAATGGCAAAGGCTTCTCATGATCTCAACCTTCCCTGGTATGTAGCAGTGCTCATCGCCCTTTTGATCGGAGCTCTTGTGGGGGCCTGGAACGGGTTCTTTCTTGCAAAGCTTGGCATACCGGGATTCATAACCACCTTAGGAAGCATGATGATGTTCCGCGGAGCGGTCATCTGGATATCAAGATCGATCTCTGTACCTGCACCGGAAGAACTCAGGTTTTTCGGAGCCGGTTATATGCCGGAATGGGGTCCCAAGTTTACAGGAATGAACAATTCCACGCTCCTTCTCGGAGTGATCGGCATAGCGGTATGTATATTCTTTGAGATGAGGAAATACAGACAGTCATCTGATGTTTCGGGCGAGAAAGCCCCGCTTTGGGCGGTGGTTGTCAGGATACTGCTCATATCCGCAGTGATCGGGTATTTTACCTGGCTCTACGGTACAGGACGTGAGGGAACATCCTTCCCGATCCCCGGTCTGATACTCCTTGTTCTCGTGATCGTATATCACACCATCACGGAGAAAACCAAGTTCGGCCGCCACGTATATGCGGTGGGAGGTAATAAGAGTGCAGCTGCACTTTCCGGTGTAAATGTGAGCAGAACATATTTCTTCACCATGATGAACATGTCCATGCTGGCAGCTGTGGCAGGGATCCTCTTTGTGGGACGTTCCACTGCGGCAGGCCCTGCAGACGGCAATTCCTGGGAAATGGATGCCATAGCATCGGTATTTATCGGGGGAGCTGCGGTCTCCGGCGGCGTCGGATCCATACTTGCTACCATGGTGGGTGGTATGGTCATGGCAGTCCTCAATAACGGACTTATGCTCATGGGTGTCGGTGCCGACAAGACACAGGTGATAAAAGGACTGGTTCTCCTTCTTGCCGTTACTTTTGATGTATATAACAAAAGAACCGGCAGAGCTTCAAAGAAAGGCTGACAGAAAGGTATCCGGTTTGGTAGCGCTGCCATCCGGCCTTAATATAACAATGTATTTATTACAGGAAGGATTTATTACAGGAGGAATTACTATGTACAGGAAAAAAGTTTTAACGCTGATACTTTCGGCGACACTTGCAATGACAGCACTTTCAGCTTGCGGTTCGGCACGGGAGGGTTCCGCACCGGCAGAGGCCCCTGCAGCTAACGAAGCTGCGGCTGATACTTCCGCTGATGCCAAGACTGACAATGCTCAGGATACTTCTGAAGCTGCACCTGCGGGAGCAGGGTTTGAAGCAGGAGCTACCATCGGTATCTCATTACCCTGGCTTGGAACACAGAACTGGAAAGAAGCCGAGACAATGTTCACGGAACAGCTTACGGAAGCAGGATACAATCCTATAGTTCAGGCAGCTGATCAGAAGGTTCCCCAGCAGCAGCAACAGATCGAATCGATGATCGAAAACGGAGCAAAGGCCATCGTAGTGGGACCTATCGACGGAACACAGCTGGGAAGCGTTCTTGAGCAGGCAAAGGCTGCAGGCGTTTACGTTATCGGATATGACAGACTGATAGAGAATACCGAAGCAGTTGACGGTGTGGTCCAGTTCGGAAGCGTTCGCACAGGTGTTATGCAGGGACAGGCACTTCTTGACGGACTTAAGGAAAAGAAGGGTGAAGGCCCCTACAACGTAGAGCTTTTCGGCGGCGGCCCCGCTGACCCCAACGCACCTAATTTCTTTAAGGGAGCTATGTCAGTGCTTCAGCCTGAGATCGATGCAGGCAATATCGTGATCGTATCCGGACAGACTGATTTTACCCAGTGTGCTACAGAGGACTGGGATAATTCAAAAGCCCAGAAGCGTATGGATTCACTTCTCGCAGGAAATTACAGCGACAAGGAGATCGACGGTGTCCTTTCACCCAACGACGGTATCGGAAGAGCCATAATCACTTCATGTGAGGATGCCGGACAGCAGATCCCTGTAGTAACGGGTCTTGATGCCGAGAACGAATCCGTTGAATGGGTATGGCAGGGCAAGCAGTACTGCACGGTTGCAAAGCCCACTCAGGATCTTGTTGCAAAGACTGTTGAGATCATCAATTCTCTTCAGGCAGGAAACGGTATGCCGGCAACAGATGTATCCACAAACAACGGAAAGATCGATGTACCGATTTATGAGCTTGACCCCGTTGTGGTAACAAAGGATAATGCTAAAGAGGTATTTGCGAACGATCCGGATCGTATGGCACTTCTTAAGTAATTAAAGCTTACAGGAAAGGCCCGGTGCTTCGGCGTCGGGCCTTATATAGTATGGACTGACAGCCCCGGGATCCCGGCCCGGACAAAGAGCGGAAATGGAGATAAGAAATGAATAAATACACGCTTGATACAGATGAAAACAGAGCCTTCCTTAAGGATGAGCGTGAGGAGCTGCTTTTGTTCGGGAGGCACTTTCCTTCGCCGGGGGGAGGTTCATATTATCTGGGTTCTGACGGGACTCCGGATAAGGACAGACCGCGGGAGACCTGGATCACGTCCAGAATGCTTCACGTGTACAGCATAGGTACCCTCTTGGGATACGGATATTGCGCGGAGCTTGCGGATGAGGCTTTAAGGGGCTTAAGGACAGAGCTTTTTGATGACAAAAACGGAGGCTGGTACGCGGGGATAAGGCCTGACGGGAGTATCCTTGAAAGCAAGCAGTGCTATGCCCATGCTTTTGTGATCCTTGCTTCGAGCAGTGCGGTCCTTGCCGGAAGAGAGGGAGCGGAGGAGCTTTTGAAGGAGGCCCTTGAGGTATATGACAGATATTTCTGGAATGAGGAGGAGGGCCTGTCCGCGGACACCTGGGACACGGAATTTAAGGAGCTTTCCCCATATAGAGGACTGAACGCAAACATGCATACGGTGGAAGCCTTTCTTGCCGCTAGTGATGTTACGTCGGATGAGAAGTACAGGATGCGGGCAAAAAGGATCATCGATCACGTTATAGGCTGGGCAGAGGAAAATGACTGGCGGATCCCGGAGCATTTTAATGAAAGCTGGGAACCCTGCCTCTATCTTAACGAGGACAGGCCGGATGATCCCTTCAAACCCTTCGGTGCCACCCCGGGCCACGGGATCGAGTGGTCAAGACTTATCGTGCAGTGGGCCCTTTCAGCC
>CADBPP010000184.1 GCA_902796565.1 uncultured Eubacteriales bacterium
ATGTACGGTGACATCAAGATCAATATCGTGGACACTCCGGGCCACGCCGACTTCGGCGGGGAAGTGGAGAGGATCCTCAAGATGGTGGACGGAGTGATCCTTCTGGTGGACGCCGCAGAGGGCCCTCTGCCGCAGACCAGGTTCGTTCTTTCCAAATCACTGGAACTGGGACACAAGGCCATAGTGGTCATCAACAAGATCGACCGCCCGGACGCCCGCATCTCCGAAGTCATCGACGAGATACTGGAACTGCTGATAGAACTCAACGCCACCGACGAGCAGCTGGATTCCCCGATGCTCTATGCCTGCGCCAAGCAGGGCATCTGCACCGCTGACCTGGCGGTGCCCGGGAAGGACCTACGCCCTCTGTTCGACATGATAGTCAATTACTTCGATCCCCCCGAGGCGGACGTGGACGGTCCTTTGAGGATGCTCATTTCCTCCGTGGACTACAACGAATACGTGGGACGTATCGCCATCGGCAACATCGTTTCCGGCGTGCTCAGGCAGAACAGCGAGATCGCCGTATGCAACTATCATGAGCCTGATAAGTATCACAAGGCGAAAGCCGTGAACATCTATCAGTTCGACGGGCTCAACCGTCTTCCCGTAACGGAGGCGGAAGCCGGGAACATAGTGGCCCTTTCCGGAATAGACAACATCACCATCGGCGATACCATCTGCTCCGTTGACAGCGTGGAGCCCCTGCCCTTCGTGAAGATAAGCGCTCCCACCATGGAGGTCACCTTCTCGGTGAACGATTCCCCCTTCGCGGGCACCGAAGGCACCTACGTGACCAGCCGCAACATCCGCGACAGGCTCTACCGCGAGACCCAGAAGGACGTCTCCCTGAGAGTCTCGGACACGGATTCCACAGAAGCCTTCAATGTGGCCGGCAGGGGAGAGATGCATATCTCCATACTGATAGAGACCATGAGAAGGGAAGGATACGAATTCCAGGTGTCTCCTCCGAGGATCATCACCAAGATGGTGGACGGGGTGAAGTGCGAACCCATAGAGAACCTCGTGGTGGACGTGCCCAGCGACTGCGTGGGCTCCGTCATCGAGAAGCTCTCCTCAAGGAAGGCCGATCTCACCAGGATGGACAACATGGGAAGCCGCACCAGGCTGGAGTTCCTGATCCCCACCAGGGGCCTGTTCGGATACCGCAACGAGTTTCTCACGGATACCCGCGGAGAGGGCATCATGGCCAGCGTATTCGATTCATACAGCAAGTACAAGGGTGAGATAGCCCGAAGGACAAACGGGTCCCTCGTGGCATTTGAGACCGGCGAGGCGGTGGCCTACGGCCTGTTCAACGCCCAGGACCGCGGCAATCTCTTCATTGCACCGGGTACGAAGGTATACGAGGGCATGGTGGTAGGAGTGAACAAAAAGAGCGGAGACATGGCCGTAAACGTGTGCAAGCAGAAGCAGCTCTCCAACATGAGGGCGGCGGGCCACGACGACAAGCTCAGGCTCGTTCCTCCCAGGATCCTTTCCCTGGAGCAGTGCCTTGAGTTCCTGGCGGACGACGAGCTGCTGGAAGTGACGCCGGAGTCTCTGAGGATAAGGAAAGCGATATTAAACAAGGAAGCGCGCCTCAAGGCCCAGGCAAGGAAGAATCAGTGAATACTAAGCGGAAAGCTCACAGCTTCCCGCTTTTTTTATGTTGTCTTATACCTGCTTGTAAGGTATAATATACATGATTCGGTACAAATACATTTCTAAAAGGTGATTTATGTACAAAGTAGTATTCAAACAGACCGGAATGAACGACGTCGTGATCGACGCCAATCCCGGTGAGATCCTGCTGGATCTCGCGAAGAAAGCCAACGTCCCCATCGACGCGCCCTGTTCAGGCAACGTGAGCTGCGGCAAGTGCAAGATCAGGGTGGCCGAAGGTACTGTGGAGAGCACCATAACCAGGCATCTGTCCAAGAGCGAATGGGAAGAGGGCTACCGTCTCGCGTGCAATTCGAAGATCTGCGCAGACTGCGTGATCGATGTCCCGGACATCGCCAGCGCGTATCAGAGCAGGATGAAGATAGCTGATCTGTCCAGCTATCAGGAAGTCAAGCTGTTCAACGATATACAGAAGGGCATAGAGCAGGCAGGCATAGTCTTCACCACGGACATGAAACTGATCCAGGTGAAGCTGGACGAACCCACCATGGACGATACCATGCCCGACAACGAGAGGCTGGAGAGGGCCCTGAAGGAGCTCACCGGCATTAAGAGAGTCTACATACCCTTTGAGATACTTATAAAGCTCCCGGTCTTCATGAGGGAGCACGGATTCGAGTTCAAGTGCGTCACCCAGACCTATCAGAACCTGCTGACAGTTCTGGACATAGTGGAGACAACAGAAGAGAAGATCTACGGTTTTGCGGTGGATATAGGCACCACATCCGTCACCGGCCTTATCGTGGACGTTCTGACCGGGAAGATCCAGGCCAAGGCTTCCACCGGCAACGGGCAGATCCGTTACGGAGCCGATGTCATCAACAGGATCATCCAGCAGGGCAAGCCCGGCGGGATCGATCATTTAAGGGACGCGGTATGCGATGAGACCATAACGCCGATGCTTCAGAACATGTGCCAGAGCATAGATATCGAGCCCGGTCAGATCTACCGCATGTGCGTCGCGTCGAACACCACCATGAACCATCTGTTCCTGGGGATTCCCGCTGAGAACGTCAGGCTCGAGCCCTTCGTGCCCACATATTTCGAGTACAAGACCCTCTTCGGCAGGAGCATCGACGTTCCGATCAATCCCAACGCCAAGGTCATCATCGCTCCCAACATCGGAAGCTATGTGGGAGGAGACATCACCGCCGGCACCCTGGCCAGCCTCATCTGGACCAAGCCGGAATACTCCATCTTCATCGACCTGGGCACCAACGGCGAGATAGTGTTCGGAAACTCAGATTTCTTCATGAGCTGCGCCTGCAGCGCGGGCCCGGCTTTTGAGGGAGGAGACATCAGCTGCGGAATGAGAGCCTCCGACGGAGCCATCGAAAAGGTCCATATCGACAAGGATACGATGGAACCCACCTACAGCGTCATCGGAGACACCAAACCCGTGGGCATCTGCGGCAGCGGCATCATCGACATCATCGCGGAGCTCTTCCGCACCGGCATCATCAACGGCAAGGGCAAGTTCATCAGGGAAGGCAAGAGAGTGGTCCATGACGAGCATGGCACAGGAAGCTACGTGGTCGCATTCCAGGAGGAGGCGGGAAGCGTCAAGGACGTGCTCCTCAGCGAGGTGGACATAGACAACTTCATCCGCGCCAAGGGAGCCATCTTCTCCGCCATCAGATGCATGCTCTCGCTGCTGGATCTGGAGGTGGATGTGATAGAGAACGTATACGTGGCCGGAGGCATCGGAAGCGGCATCAACATGGAGAACGCCATCATGATCGGCATGCTGCCCGATGTGCCCCTGGAGAAGTACAAGTATATCGGGAACTCATCCCTTATCGGATCCTTCTGCATGCTCACATCCACTCAGGCTTACAACAAGGTCTTCGAGATGGCTCGCAACATGACCTACGTGGAACTGTCCAACCAGCCCAGCTACATGGACGATTTCGTAGGAGCATGCTTCCTGCCCCATACCCAGGAGACACTGTTCCCCAGCGTGGTGGAAAAGCTGAATTCATAGAAAAGGATAAATACCTGCGATACAGACAATGCCCGGAGGATCTCCTCCGGGCATTGTTTTATGTTCTGAACGAAAAACTGATTTCAGATATCGAAGGCCCAGTTGCCGCCGCGGAATACCGCTACGGTGCTTCCGTCCCTGAGTTCGGCGTCTATCGACAGATCGGCGGAACCGATCATGAAATCCACGTGGATCATTGAGTCGTTGATCCCGAGTTCCCTGGCCTCCTCAAGGCTGTAGCGGGAATAATCCTTCAGGGAATCCGCGAAGCCTCTTCCCAGGGCGAGGTGGCATGAAGCGTTCTCGTCGAAGAGGGTATTGTAGAAAAGGATCCCCGAATTGCTTATGGGGGAATCATGGGGCACCAGGGCGCATTCCCCGAGATAGGCCGCTCCCTCGTCCATGGAGATGATGGTCTCCAGGAGCTCCCGGTTCTTTTCCGCTGTGACCTCCACCGCCTTGCCGTGTTCAAAGCGTACGCTGAAGTTCTCTATGAGCTGACCCTGATAGGACAGGGGCTTGGTGGCGTATACGATGCCCTCGGCCTCGCCCCGCTTCGGGGAGATGAACACCTCCTCGGTGGGGATGTTGGGATCGAAAAAGATATTCTGGAGGGAGTATTCCCCTCCGCCCTTGAATTCCGCCTCATCGATCATTCCGACGCAGAAGTCGGTGCCGTTCGATGAGGAATACCTCAGCCGCACTATGTCCAGGCTGTTAAGATAGCGGCATCTCGCCTCCAGCTCCCGGTTGTGCTCGTCCCAGGCGGAAAGGGGATCATCCGTGACCCTGGAAGTGTAGAGTATGTCATCCCAGAGTTTTTCAATGGCCTCATCTTCCGGAAGGGAAGGATAGATCTTTTTCGCCCAGGCTTTTCCCGGTACCGCCGCTATGCACCACTGGTAGCGGTTTTCGATCTCGTCCGTGTACTTCTTTGTGACCATGTACAGCTCCTGTCTGGAGCGGGCCAGTTTGCCCTGGTCCATGTCCCTGAGCCCGTCAGGATCCTCGCTCATGATGCGTATGCGGCAGGGAAGGTTTTTCGTATAGTGGATGTAGCGGGCCTCCTCCCAGTCGGAGAGGGTGGAGAGATCCTCAAGGCTGCGGTATTTCACGTGCAGCTTCGTCAGCTCCTGCATGCCCATGTCCACTATCACCCGTCCCGCTCCCGCCAGATAGCATTCCTCCGTAAGGATACAGATGAAATCCGTCTGGTCCGGTTCGCACTGTATGATCACTTCCTGGCCGCTCTGTATGTTCACGCCTTTTCTTGCTATGAGGCGGGCGTAGTTCCTCAGTCTTTCAATGTCCACGTATTATTTATCCTGTCCCTTCTTTTTCTTTTTCGAGAGAAGTATCACCAGCAGTATCATAATGATGAGCGCCATTGCCCCGATGACGAAGACATACCAGGGGATGGAGCTGTCCTTTTCGGAAGAGTTTTCTCCGCCGTCAGGCTTGCCGTCCGTTTCCCCTCCCTGGGTTCCGCCGGACTGATCCTTTATCACCGCGATGTCGAAGGAGACGTCGCCTTCATCGAAGCTCACGGTAACGGTGACGACGCCTCCCGGGACGTACTCGGCGACCTTCGGGGAATAGTTGACCACGTCGAAGTGATTGTGTCCCGAGTATCCGTAATTGGTGGTCACGGTGACCTCAAGTCCCGTAAGGTCGATGTACTCCCCGTCCCTGTATTCCATCTTGTTCGGGAGCTGGGAGATGCCTATGCCAGTAACGCTTTCCTTCTCAGTGACCACCAGGGTGATGACCGAGGAGTAGCTCTGGTTGGTGTGCGCATCGTCTGCTCTGTCCTCCACACCGCATACGTAGTAGTACCATCCCGGCACCGATGTATCGGGAACGAAGATCGGCTCGTCCTCGGCCCCGCGGTCCACCGCTATGATGTCGAAGAGTTTTCCGTTGGATGTCTCATACCACAGGTAATAAAGGTTGTCGCCCTTCTCGCTGACGTTCCCGCTGGTGGGACGTGCGTCGCAGAACAGCTCCACGTATTCATCCTGCTTGCACTTGACCATGTGGGGAACGCTGATCTCGGGGGGGGGTGAACATGTTGTCGTCTCCCACCATTATCACCGCGTGGGCGCTCTCCACGAAATATTTGTTGTCGGGTGTCTTTACTATACAGTAGATCTCCGCCCCGTTCAGGCCTGACTTGATTCCCGAGATATAGAAGACGTTCCCGATCCCGCCGACTCCCATGCCCTTTGAAGGGTCGCAGAAGCTGAGCCAGGGATCAGAGGAAGAGTATCCCGAAGCGTTGTAGATCACGTTGTTGTATACGATGTACCACTGGTACAGGAATTTTTCATGGCCCGGATCGTTCTCGACTTTGCACTGGTAATATGCGTCGCTCCCTTCGGGCCATCTGAGGTTCTGGGGATCGTTGCTGATCACCGGAAGGTCATCCGCGAAGCCCGCCGAAGGCATCAGGCTCAGGCACAGCAGGACGGATATCAGTACCGCCAGTATCTTTTTCATGTTGTCCTCCTAAATAGTTTATTGAATCAGGATGTTCCTGTGAGGGATATATGAAAAGGCGCAGGGATCCCTGCGCCTGTGCTATCTTCTGGAGAATTTGAAGCCGAACACGGCTCCGCATACGCCGCCTATCACATGTCCCAGCTGGGAGATCTGGTCGCGGATGAACACTCCGTTGTAAACTTCCCGTCCTATGTACAGTACCGCTATGAGTATGAAGGTCACGGGGATACTGCCGTCGGAGGCGCTCACGAAGGATGAGAGTATTATGAACATGAACACTATCCCGCTGGCGCCCAGGACGGCGGTGCCGTAGAAGAACAGGTCGATGATCAGGCCTTCCACAGCGGCGGTGATAAGTATCATGATAAGAAGGTTCCCGGATCCGTACTTTTCCTCCAGGATCGGCCCCAGAAGGAGTATGAACATCATGTTGTTGATGTAGTGGTCGAGCCCTCCGTGCCCCAGCACATGGCCGAAAAGCCTCACATAGGTCAGGGGATCTCCCCATGAGGATGAGTAAGTGCAGAAGTACCTGTAGGTGGTCTCGCCCCCGGTGAGTTCCCCCAGGATGAGAGCCGCCAGGGATATCAGGGCGAACCACAATACAACAGGTGAATTAAACTGTATCTTCAGGGAAGACTTCTTCAAGTCTGTCGCCTCCTTTTTCGAAAATGACCGTATCGAATCGGCTGAGGGCATCCTTCACCTCAGCGGCTCCCTTGGGCGCCCATCCGAAGGTATGGATGCCGAACAGTCTGCAGACCTTTAGCCCCAGGGAATCATCCGTATAGCGGAATGATATGAAATGGGGCCGGCCCATGTAATTGATCACAAGGGACTTAAGAAGCATCCTGGTGACCAGATCCTGTCCCCTGTATCCCTTCAGGTCATTCATGGCCAGCTGTCCTCTGTATACGTCCGGGGCGTTCTTTCTGAACCATTCGACTATGGCAGGGGAAAAGCTCTCTATGTACATGGATCCGTCATATCCTCTCAGGAGCTCAAGCACGTCGGCACACATCTGAGTATCCGAGGCACCGAGATAGTATTTGAGCTCGCAGAGGACCGGCAGGGGAGACATCAC
>CADBPP010000185.1 GCA_902796565.1 uncultured Eubacteriales bacterium
TCCGGCAGCTCTTTATTGAGCCGGGCGTATGATATAATGAAAGGTCGAAAGAGAGGAATTCACGATGCCACTTTCACCAATGATGCAGCATTATCTCAAGATACATGAAGAGGTGCCTGACGCATTTCTGTTCTACCGTCTCGGGGACTTCTACGAGATGTTCTTCGACGACGCCATCAAGGCGTCGAAGCTGCTGGATCTTACCCTCACCGGAAGGGACTGCGGCCTGGAGGAACGCGCTCCCATGTGCGGCGTGCCCTACCACGCGGTGGACAGCTATATCGCCCGTCTGGTGGACAAGGGCTTCAAGGTCGCCATCTGCGAACAGATGGAGGACCCCCGTTTCGCCAAGGGCCTTGTGGAAAGACAGATCACCCGCATCATAACCAGCGGCACCGTGACCGACGTCGGTTCCCTCGCTGACGACTGCAACAATTACATAATGAGCGTGTATTACAACAAGGTGTCCCTCGCCTGCGTATACTGCGACATAACGACGGGGGAGATCACCCTTAACGTCATCACCGGGGACGACATAGAGGAGCGATTCTACAACATCCTCTCAGGCGTGAAGCCTTCCGAGATCCTGGTGAATCCCGTGCTGTACCAGTCAACCGACGTGAAGGAAAGAGGAGAAGCCCTCTCGGGAAGGCTCTTCACTCCCATGGCCTCCGGATACTATGCCCAGGCAAAGTGCGAGAAGCTCATCCTTGACCAGTTCAGGGTCTATGCCCTCGACGCCCTGGGGCTCTCGGCGAACGATGAATCCGTTAAGGCCCTGGGCACTCTTATCGCGTACCTTAAGGAGACCCAGCGCAGCGATCTCTCCCACATAGACCAGCTGAGGATAGTCAGCGACACGTCCTCCATGCACATCGATCCGGCCACCAGGAGGAACCTGGAGCTGACGGAGACCATGAGGAGCGCTTCAAAGAAGGGCTCTCTGCTCTGGGTCCTGGACAAGACCGTCACCGCCGTGGGCGGGCGCACTTTGAGAAAGTGGCTGAACGAGCCCCTGGTGGACAGGGGAGCCATAGAGGAGCGGCTCGACGCGGTGGACGTCCTTTTCTCCGACCCTGTGATGCTCGAGGACGTCATGTACTACCTCAGGCAGACATCGGACATCCAGAGGCTCTGTTCCCGTCTGAATTACAGGACGGTGAACGGACGGGACCTTCTGTCCCTGAAGAACACCCTGGACAAAATGCCCATGGTAAAGGATATCCTCGCTTCAGCCCCCGTAAAGCTCATCAGGACTGTCCTCGACAGCATAGATCCCCTGGACGGCGTGAGGGAGCTCATCGGACGGGCCATCAACGAGGAATGCACCGTAAACATCAAGGACGGAAACACCTTCAAAGAGGGCTACAGCGAGAAGGCCGACGAGATCCGTTCCTTCAGGACCAATTCCAGGGACATCCTGGCAAAGCTGGAGGCGAAGGAAAAGGAAGAGACCGGCATCAAGAACCTCAAGATCAAGTACAACAAGGTCTTCGGATATTACTTCGAGGTCTCGAAGGGACAGCTGGATCTGGTGCCGGATCATTTCATAAGAAAACAGACCCTGGTGAACGCCGAAAGGTTCTATACCGAGGAACTCAAGGACATAGAGACGAGGCTCATGAGCGCCCAGGAGGAGCTGGAGGAGATCGAGACAGAGCTTTTCGATCAGATAGTGGATCACATCATGCAGTATGTGAAAAGCCTTCAGAAGACCGCTGAAGCGGTGGGGATACTCGACAGCCTGTGCTCGCTGGCCTACGTCAGTTCCAGCAGCCGCTATGTGAGGCCCGAGATAAATGATGAGGGCATCATTGACGTCAGGGATTCCCGCCATCCGGTGGTGGAGCTGCTCAGCGAGACGAACCGGTTCATCCCCAACGACATATATCTTGACATGGGCGCGAACAGGATGAGCATCATCACCGGCCCCAACATGGCCGGAAAGTCCACATACATCCGCCAGACTGCCCTTCTGTCCATAATGTTCCAGATCGGCTGCTTCGTTCCTGCCTCAAAGGCGAACATGTGCGTGGTGGACAGGGTGTTCACCCGTGTGGGCGCCAGCGACGACCTCTCCAGGGGCCAGAGCACCTTCATGGTGGAGATGAGCGAGGTATCCAACATCCTCAAGCACGCCACGGCGGATTCCCTGGTCATCCTCGACGAAGTGGGAAGGGGCACCAGCACCCTGGACGGCCTTTCCATCGCAAGGGCAGTGGCCGAGCACCTCTGGGATAAGACAAAGTGCGGAGCGAAGACACTCTTCGCCACCCATTATCATGAGCTCACCCAGCTTTCCGAGACCATGGAAGGCGTGGTGAACCTGCACATAGACATTGCAGAGACGGAAAACGGCGTGGTGTTCCTCCACAGGATAAAGCCGGGCGCGGCGGACCGCAGCTACGGCATAGAGGTCGCCCGTCTCGCCGGACTGCCGGAGGACGTCATCGCCAGGAGCGAACAGATCCTCACCGAACTGGAATCGGGGGAGGGAACCGCGAAAAAGACCGCAGCGAAAAAGAGCAGGAGCACAAGAAAAGACGAGGCAGCGGGAGGGATGAGCCTTTTCAATTACGTGCAGAACAACGTCACGGAACAGATAAGGAACCTTCCTCTCGAATCCATGACGCCCATGGAGGTGTTCTCGTTCATAGCCAAGCTCAAGGAGGAGATAAAGTAAATGGGAGTGATCAGACTTCTTCCCAAGGAGACCATAGACAAGATAGCCGCCGGCGAAGTGGTGGTAAACGCCTCATCCGTCATCAAGGAGCTGGCGGAAAACTCCATCGATGCCGGAGCGAAGCATATCTACATCCTTACGAAAGCCGGAGGAAAAAAGCTCATCCGGGTGATCGACGACGGCTGCGGGATGCTCCGGGAGGACCTGCCCCTGGCATTCACCCGCAACGCCACCAGCAAGATCTACGACGACATCTCCGCCATATCCTCCCTGGGATTCCGCGGGGAGGCGCTCTCGAGCATCTCCTACGTGTCCAATGTGACCGTCGTCACCCGCAGCGAGAAGGAGGAACTGGGCACCAGGGCGGAAGTGGTCTCCAACGAGATCGTATCCACTGAGGATATAGCATGCACCGTGGGCACCACCATCGAGGTCACGGACCTGTTCTACAACTTCCCTGCCCGCTTAAAGCATCTCGGAACGGACCAGTCGGAGAACCGTGCCATAGTGGACATCACCTCCCGCATAGCCCTGAGCCATCCCGAGATCAGCTTCACCCTGGCATGCGACGACCGAAACATCTTTTCCACCTCCGGCAACTCAAACATGCTCTCCGCCATCAACAGCATCTTCGGCAGACGCTTCTCCGAGGGACTGATCCCTGTGGAATTCGAGAACAAGCCCCTTAAGGTGAAGGGATTCATCTCTTCCCCGAACTTCATAGATCCGAAATCGGCCGAACGCATCCTGATCCTAAACGGCCGCTACATCCGCTCCGATGTGATCACGAAGGCCGTGGACAGCGTATACATGGATTATTATTCCAAAACGGGAGCGGGTTACGTGCTTTTCGTGGAGCTGCCCTACCAGATGGTGGACATAAACATACATCCCGCGAAGACCACCGCCAGGTTCCTGAACGAATCCCTGGTGATCATGCTGATCCGTCAGGGCATCAGGGACCGTCTGAAGGATGCCTTCGCCCTGAAGGAAAGGGTGCCCTCCGTGAAGGACGAGGAGGAAAAGGATCCCTTTGAAAAACTGGAGGAGGCATATGTGCCTCAGGCGGAACAGACCCCCGAAAGGCCTGCTGAACACTCTTTGGGAGAAAGACCGCTTCAGCAGAGCGCCGCAAGGCCCGCTGCCGCCGAAAGAGCGGTACCGAAGGTCGTAAGCGCCCCGTCGATGCTGGATCCGGGCTCCTTCACCTCCGGGGAAGGCGCGTCCGCTCAGCAGGATGCTCCTCTCAGGGCACCGAAGCCCGAGACCCTCAGCAAGGACATCTTCCTGAAGCTGAAAAACATGCGCCACATAGGAAACGCTTTCGGTCTCTATGCCCTTATCGAGGACGCGGACACCCTGTACATCATAGATACCCACGCCGCCCACGAGAGGGTGCTCTTCGAGCGCTACCGCGACAGTTTCCTTTCCGGAAACGTGGGTGTCCAGGAGCTGTTGGTGCCGGTGACCTGCGAACTGAGCCGCAAACAGTTCTCCGCCGCCATGGACAACGTCTCCCTCTTCGAGAGCCTCGGCTTCACCATCGAGGAATTCTCCGATTCCGGGATAATCATAAGGAGCGTCCCGGTTTTCCTGTCGGGAACAGACTGCGCAGAGAGAGTGAGGGGGATCATAGACGAGCTGCTGGAATATCCCCTGAGCGCGACGGACATCGCCAGACGAAACGACGTGATCATCAAAAGGGCATGTCACAACGCCGTAAGGGGAGCTCAGAACATCTCCTCCGGGGAGGTAGAGGAGCTTCTTCAGCAGCTGTATGAGTGCGAGATGCCCTTCACATGCCCCCACGGCAGGCCCGTGATCGGAAAGATCAGCGAAAAGTACTTCATGAAAGTATTCGAGCGGATCCAATGAAAAGCCTTACTGTTATAGCGGGCCCCACTGCGGTGGGAAAGAGCGCCTCATCGGTGATCGTGGCCCGGAAGTCTTCATCGGTCATCGTTTCCGCGGACGCCTACCAGTGCTACAGGAAGATGGACATAGGCACCGCGAAGAGCACTGCGGAGGAGATGGGAGGAGTGCCTCACAGAATGATCGATATCTACGAGCCGACTTCCCGCATCAGCGTCTCGGACTACGCGGCGGACGCCGTGAAGATCCTTGACTCCCTGGGGGAGGACGAAAGCGCCGTCGTCGTGGGAGGCAGCGGCCTGTACATCGACAGCATCGTATTCTCCAGTTACTCTTTTGAGGCGGGAGAACCCAACGAGGAATACCGCAGCGAACTCAGGGATTACGCGGCTCAGAACGGAAATGAGAGGCTCTGGGAGCGTCTCAGGCAAACGGACCCCGCCTATGCACAGATCACCCATCCCAATAACGTTAAAAGGGTCATCAGGGCCCTGGAGTTCCATCACTCCACAGGCATGAGGATGAGCGAACAGAAGAAGGAGAGGACCTTCAGATATCCTTCGACCAGATATTTCGTTCTGGACCTGGACAGGGCTTTCCTCTATCCCAGGATAGACGAAAGGGTGGACAGGATGATGGGAGCGGGCCTTCTCGAAGAAGTCAGGAGCCTTTACGAATACTGCGGGTACGACAGGAGCCTGCCGTCCCTCAAGGCCATAGGCTACAGCGAGATCATTTCATTCCTGGAGGGGGAGATGGATCTTGATAGCGCGGTGGGACTGATAAAGCAGCACAGCCGCAATTACGCCAAGAGGCAGTACACCTGGTTCCGGGCTGACCCGCTGTGCGAATGGATCGGCCTTTCACCCCGGATGGGGCCGGAGGACATTGCGGATATCATAATTGAGAGGACAAATAATGTTTGACGATAAAAGAGCATACCGGATCATCTGCGAAGCGGAGGAGGCCCTCAGGGACATATTCAGGGAACATGACGAAAAGGCCCTCATAAACCAGCAGAGAGTCCTTTCGGCGATGCAGAAGCACCGCCTGGCGGAAAGGCACTTCGCCTCATCCACCGGATACGGATACAATGACGAGGGAAGAGATATCACGGAAGCCATCTACGCCGACGTCTTCGGGGCAGAGAAGGCCCTGGTGAGGCCCCACATAGTTTCAGGCACCCACGCCATATGGCTGTCCCTGACGGGGCTTTTAAGGCCGGGCGACAATTTCGTTTCCGCCACGGGAGCCCCCTATGACACGATATATTCAAACATAGGCGTGACTGACAGCTTCACCGGAATGGGGACACTGAGGGAATTCGGGATAGAGTACCGTCAGTGCGACCTTACGGAAA
>CADBPP010000186.1 GCA_902796565.1 uncultured Eubacteriales bacterium
AAAAGGCGAAGTTGTCCCTGAACCAGCTCACCAGCCAGAAGCCGCTGTAGAGCTGCACCTCCGGGGAACAGCGCCCCGGTATCACAGCGGGATAAGCCGAGATGAACGGAAAGGGCTCCATGTATCTTTCGGAAGTCACCTGCACCGCCGCGGCGGTGCCGAGGCTTACCGCGGCCCTGGAGGTGTCCGTACAGGACATCCCCAGGGTCTCGCAGCCCTTGTCGCTCCCCGTGGCATACAGGGGCATCCCTTCAGGGATCCCGGTCTCTTCCGATGCCCTTCTATCCACATATCCCAGGATGCTGCCTGCTTCGGCGTAATCGAAGTACTTCTCCTCATCCATGGGGAACACGCACATCCTTATGTCCCTTTTGCCCATCCAGCGGTGCTTTTTCATGTCGAAGGGCATATGTCCGATCATGGACGAAACGCTGTCGCGCAGCTGAGCGCACATGCGGTAATTGAAATATCCGGAAAGGGTGGAATACTTGTATGTCCTCGCCCATACCTCGGGTTCATTGATCCTGATCCAGTTGCACATGGACTTATGGTACTGCATCCTGATCATGCCCGTCTTCCCGATGATGCCGAAGAGTATCCTTTCGAACCATCTGAGCTCCGGGTCCGGCGCCTCCCTTTTGTCCATCCACAGGATCACGTCCCTTACGGGTTCAAGATCCCGTCCGAGGCATACGAAGGTATCCCTGAAGGTGGTGATGGTCACGGCGCACATCCGGGAAAATTCATCCGGCCATCTCTGAGCGAGTTCCCGGACAGCCGAGCATGCTTCATCCCAGTAGAATCCGGCTTTCTGCTCCGCCCATCCCTCCCTGGGGGAAAAGTACGCTCTTTCGTATTTCCGTCTCACCAGGCAGGGCATATGTCCCGTTCTGTCCACCAGCATGACCTTCAGGCTCTGGGTTCCTATATCTATCGCGAGGACAAGTTCATCATCCTTCCTGTCCAACGTCTCCTCCTTCCTCCAGAATATCCTCTATCCTGGAAGCTATCATCTCGAAGACCACGTCGTTGTAGCCTCCTGGTATTATAAGGTCCGCGTGCTTTCTTGTTGGCTCCACGAACATCTCATGCATGGGTTTCACGGTGTTCAGGTACTGGGTCTCCACCGATTCCAGTGTGCGGCCCCTCTCCTTCATGTCCCTCTTGAGCCTGCGGATGAACCTTTCGTCGGCGTCGGTATCCACGAAGATCTTTATGTCGAACAGGTCCCTCAGGGTCACATTGTCGAAGATGAGTATCCCCTCTACGATGATTATCTTCCTGGGATCCACATGCTCCGTCTCCTCCGTGCGGTTGTGCTCGGAAAAGGAATAGACCGGGATATCCACCGCGATGCCGTCCCTGAGCTTTTCCAGATCCTCGATAAGAAGGGATGTCTCATATGACTCGGGATGGTCATAATTCACCTTGGTGCGCTCCTCCATGCTCAGGTGATCCAGTCTCTTGTAATAGCTGTCATGGCTTATCAAGGCCACTTTGTCCCCGAACCGCTCGATGATGGATCTTGCCAGAGTGGTCTTTCCGCTGCCGCTGCCGCCGGCGATGCCGATGATGGTGTTATGCATTGTATATCCTCCCGCAACCGATGAAGTCCTTAAATATCATTGTAGCACAAAATGCTTCCCAAGGTATACACAGCGGTATTGACAAATGTGGGATGAAAGGATAAACTGACATTGCGGAGGTGAATGACATGATAGCACTGGCATCGGATCACGCGGGATACGCGCTGAAAAAGGAACTTGAGGAGCATCTCAGATCGAAGGGATATGAGACGAAGGATTTCGGAACGTATTCCGAGGAAAGCTGCGATTACGCTGTCTACGGCAGCAGAGCAGCCAGAGCCGTGGCAAAGGGTGAATGTGAAAAGGCGGTGCTCGTATGCGGTACCGGAATCGGGATGTCCCTGGCAGCGAACAAGGTCAGAGGGATAAGATGCGTCGTATGCTCGGAGCCCTTCTCCGCGAAGCTCTCCCGCAACCACAATGACTCCAACGTTCTTGCCCTCGGCAGCAGAGTCGTGGGAAGCGAACTGGCGAAGATGATACTCGATATATGGCTCGAAAGCGAGTTTGAAGGCGGAAGGCACCAGAGGAGGATCGACCTGGTGGCCGACATCGAAAACGGTAAAGAGCTCTGAACAGGCATTTAATTCAAAGCCGGCCCGAGGGCCGGCTTTTTCGTTTTCTACATAAGATCTCTCTGATAGAGCCCCCTGGTGCGCTCAAAGGGAACTTTCTCTCCGCAGGCGAAGGCTTCCGAGACGGCGGAAACTTCCTCCGCGCTTTCAGAAGTGAACCACAAAAGAACAAAGTCCGTCTTCGGCAGGCGGCAGTCCCCCGCGTAAAGTGGCAGTGTATTGTAGAGGACGGAATACATCCTATCGAGGCACTCTATCCGGAAAACGTTTTTCTTCCTGTCCGTTATCTCCCCGTGACCGGGACAGTTCCCGCAGCCCTTTTCGTTCCTTAAGGGACAGCTGCGGTAATTCATCAGCGGCAGGTATCCGTATCCGATGATCCCGACGGGGACAGAGCTTCTTAGGGCGGATATACGGGAAAAGGACAGCTCGAATGACAGTACCGCGTCGCACAGCCCCATGCGGGCATACTCCGAAAGAGACACCGAATTGGTGATGTTCAGCCCGTACCCGCCGTGGACGGTAAAGCCCTCATCCAGGCAGAAGGAAGCGAATCCTATGTTGTCACAATAGACGTCCGATACTCCCTTCTCCCCCAGCTTAGACACTTTGCCGCGCCAGCTCTCCTCGTATTCCGGGAATATCATATGGGGGACTTCCGCGATGAGCCTGCCGCCGAAACGGGATACGCTCTCCGGATGGGAGAGTATGACGTCCGCGGGGAGCATTATCCGATCGTAAAGGGACGTATCGCCGATCTGGGAGAGCTGTCTGAAACGTGCCCTCAGAAGGGGCTTGGGCGCAGAGAGCGCGGGGGCATCCGTCTTCCAGCAGTATGCGCCGTTGACATCTCTTTCGGGAGCCTCGCCCACAAGGGCCGACAGTTCATCGAGAGCCTGCCTTCTCATCGAGTTTATCGCAGAGAAACTGACCCTGAGGTCTTTTTCCACTCTTGTCTCCATGAGCCCGGGACGAAAGGGCGTGTTCCCCGTCTTTGAAAGCTGCTTTATCACATCCTCCTGCCTGATGCCGTGCTCGCTGTCATGCACGGGGGCTTCCCCCGTCACCGTGACGCTCTTTTCCCCGCAGGTGACCGTGAGAGTGTTCTCGCCTTCGCCCAGAACGTAGCACATATCCGCGGGAAGGGAGCTGCGCTCCCTGGAGTAGAGGCTCCTTAAGCTCTTTATCACCGAAGAGGAGGCTTCCACGTCCTCCTTCGTCCTGTGCCCGAACATGAGGGCGTTGCGCTTTCCCGTATAGTATCCCTCGGTGAAGCCGCCCCTGGAGAAGACGTCTCTGAGGACGCCGAGATCAGGCTGCTCCCCCCTGAGGGCCTTGACGCAGGCGTCGGTGGCCGCAGCCACGTACTCCGGACGCTTCATCCTGCCCTCTATCTTGAAGGAATTCACCCCGATCGCTTCCAGCTCCCTGAGATGGGGAATGATGCACAGGTCCTTCAG
>CADBPP010000187.1 GCA_902796565.1 uncultured Eubacteriales bacterium
CCCGTAATGCCGAGATGGCGCGGAGGTACAGCAGGTATGCGGTCGAACGGGGCTGCGTCCCGGTAACGCCACACCTTTACCTGCCCCTCTTCATATCAGAAGAGACGGAGCGGGAGCTGGCGCTCGGCGCAGGCTGCGCCTTCTGGACATGTGCTCAGAGCTCTGGGTCTGCGGGGGAACGATCAGCGAAGGCATGCGGCGTGAGATCTCTCACGCCAAAAGGAAAGGGATACCCATTAGATATGTAAAGGAGGAAGAGATCTATGTATGAGATCGAAAAAGGACTGAAGAAGATCAATGACAGCATGGTGGAGACCTATATCCGGTCCATCACCGGCCCCGGCACAGAGCTGGAAGTCGAAGCCGGCACGACCGGATATAAGGGAACGCCCTGCAGGAAGGGAGGCGGCAGGACCTACCTGCGCTTTAAATACAGCGCCGGCGACCAGCTTATCAGGCCCATCACTGATGACAGGGGCGAGGCCGTCGGCGTGGAGTTCGTCTGCTGCGGCGACGCCGGGCTGGACGCTGTCGTGAAGGCTCTCGACTTTGCCAGGGACGTGATCAGCGACCAGATCTGTGAAGTTAATGACTGAGGAATGGAGAGGCAGGCCGGAGAGATACCGGTCTGCCGGAAAGGAGAAGCTGATGAAAGCAATAGAGACTGAATACAAAGGATACCGTTTCCGCTCAAGGCTGGAAGCCAGATGGGCTGTGTTCTTCGATGCCTGTGGTGTTCGTTGGGAATACGAGCCGCAGGGATATCTTCTCGACAATGGGCAGCGTTTCCTTCCTGATTTTCTGCTGCATGGAGTAGAAGGGAGGGCCTCCGGTGATCTCTATGTGGAAGTCAAAGGAAAGATGACTGATGAGGATGCATCGAAGATCTACAGCTTCAGCGGTCTGAAAGATGTGGATAACGTGCTCGAAGTGGAGACGCCCATCCTTATCGTTGCAGATATCCCGGTCGGGGACTGCATGGCTGAAATAGATGAGTTCTGCAGCGACTGGGGCTATAGGGGATTTCTGGGAGCAGGAGAAGGCCCTTTCCCTTTTAACTTCGAGACCATTGACGGCGACTACTATATCGCTCATCCCGGCATCAACAGGAACGGTCATTTCGAGCTCTTCGGTGATGACATGAGTTATAAGGAGGATAGGGACGACAAGGCTACATTAGGAGCGTTCAAAGCTGCGCGGCAGGCAAGATTCGAACACGGTGAACAGCCGGGGATCAGGAGGCGTAAATGAAGTTCACAATCTATACGGCGGATGTGACCGGTGTGCAGGACAACTCCATCTATCCGCACAGGCATGAGATAACGGATGCCGCATCCCTCGCAGTGGCAGTGCGACGGGATCACGTCTGTGCCAGATATAAGGACGATCACAGGGGAAAGGACACTTTCATCGTGTCGGACTGCCTGGTGATGGACGTGGACAATGACCATACGGAAGATCCTGATGGATGGATAACACCGGAAGCGATCGGAATGGAGTATGCAGACATACAATATGCCATCTGTTACAGCAGGAACCATATGAGGCAGAAAGGCTCTTACGGCCCCAGGCCGCGGTTCCATGTCTATCTTGTGATATATCCCACCAGGGACCACGAGATCTACAGCGGGATGAAAGAGACGCTTCATGTTATGTATCCTTTCTATGACAAAAATGCCCTGGACGCGGGCCGGTTCATTTACGGCAGCGATCCGGGGGAAGTCATATGGCATGACGGGATGAAGACCATCGAATCCATCCTTGAGGGGGACGATATCACGCCGGTGATACCGGAAGGGAGCCGTAATCGCACCATGTACCAATGGGCAGTATGCTATCTGAAACGTGAAGGGAATTCAGAAGAGTCCGAAAATGCGTATTTCAGAGAAGCAGAAAAGTGCCGTCCTCCACTGGAGGACAAGGAGCTCAGGACCATCTGGCGGAGCGCGGTACGATTCTATGAAAGGAAGATCGTAACGGATCCTTCCTATGTGTCACCGAAAGAATACAAGACTGGCATCCCGGACAACTGGGAACCGCCGATCCCTTTCGGGAGGACCACCGTCGCGCCGTTCCCGACAGAGGCGCTGCCCGATGAGATCGGGGAGTATGTGAAGGCGGTAGCGGAAAGTACCCAGACGCCTGTCGATATGGCAGGGACGGCAGCACTTGCTGCCGTCGCCGTATGCCTGCAGGGCAAATACAAGATCCGGGGCAAGGACGACTGGTTGGAGCCACTGAATGGTTACTTCATCGTGATCAATCCGCCTTCAGAGAGGAAGTCAGCAGTAGAGAATGCCATCATAAGGCCTCTTGATACTTATGAGGAGCAGTATAACATCCAGCATGCCGGGGCGGTAGAAACCAGCAGGATGCAGAGGAGCGTCCTGGAAAAGCGACGGAAGGCGATCGAGGACAAGGTCTCCAAAGGCCAGGCAGATCCAAGTGAGATGTCCGCCATAGGGGATGAGATCGCAGCTTTTGAAGAGCTGCGCCCCATGCAGCTGTACGTAGATGATATCACCACGGAGAAGCTGGTGTCGGTCATGGGAGAGAACAAAGGCCGTGCTGCGCTGGTCTCCAGTGAGGGCGGTATCTTCGATACCCTTGCTGGTATTTATACGAAGAACGTCAATATAGACGTAATGCTTAAAGGCTATTCCGGCGATACGATCCGGGTAGACCGTATTGGCAGGGCCAGCGAGAGCATCATGGACCCGTCGTTGACCATCCTCCTCATGGCGCAGCCGGGCGTAGTCTCTGCGGTGATGGACAATACGACCTTCCGGGGGCGCGGACTGACTGCGAGGTTCCTGTACAGCATGCCGGTCTCGTTCGTGGGCAGGCGCAGGTTCGATTCGGATCCGGTGCCGCCTGCGGTCTATCAGAGATACGAACAGAAGATGATAGACCTTTTGGAGGATGAGTATTCCCGGCCGCCGGAGATCATCACGCTGTCACCGGAGGCATCAGGGCTCCTTTTTAAATTTGCATCCGAGATCGAGTCGCTGATCGTGACAGACCTTGCTGAGATGTCTGACTGGGCGGGAAAGCTCACCGGCAATACGCTCCGGCTGGCAGGTCTCCTCTGCCGCGCAGGGAAATATCGGAGCCGCGAGTTCCTGAAGGTCGATGATCCGCTTGTGGTGGATGGGGTGACGATGGAGAATGCCATAAAACTGGGGCGGTATTTTCTGAACCATGCACAGATCGTCTACGACGTGCTCCCTGTGAATGCCATGTACAAAGAGGCGGAAAAGATACTGCGGATGATCGTGGAAAAAGACCTGACGCAATTTAACCGGCGGACCGCCATGCGCGGATGCAGCTGCTTTAAGACTGTTGCTGCCATACAGCCCGTTCTGGATTTCCTTGAGGACTATGGCTACATCGTCCAGATCCCTCAGAAGACGAGCGGATCAGGAAGGCCGCCGCTGCCCAGATACGCGGTGAATCCCCATACGAAATCAGTGTACTGTCATTCTGTCAGGAGTTTGTCAGAGAATACTGCATATTGAAAAAGCAGCTGAAAGTGGCTAAAAAACGTGCTTTCTGAATTTTGTCGGTTTTGTCAGAGACTATATAAAAATATAAAAAGAATATATTTATTTATTTAGATTTTTATATCTGTATATCTTTATACACAGGCTTTATATGACAAAACCGACAATCTGACAAAATACGTAAATAAGCCATTTCCACA
>CADBPP010000188.1 GCA_902796565.1 uncultured Eubacteriales bacterium
GGATAGTCCGCGGGGCCTCCCGCCGTGGCGTAGATGTATACGGGAAGCTCGGGATGGGCTTTCATGCCGGCGGTGATGTAATCCACCACCTTCTCCCCGGTGTCAAGGCCGCCTTCCCGGGTCTCTCCCCTGATGCCGGCGCTCATGGGGCTGAACCACCTGAAGTATTCCAGGTTGTGATGGATCATCTTCCATGTGAAGGCTCCTCCCCTGGAGTAGCCGGAGAAGCATCTGTGATTTCTTGTCGCCTTGATCCCTTCGGGGGACGGATCCGTAAGATACGTATTGTACTTCATCTCCACTGTCGGGATGATGTTCTCGATCACCTCCCTGTGGTAATTGCCCTTGATGCCGTCCCACCAGCCGTCTCCCGCGGGAGTGTTGCCGGTGATCAGCCTCTCCTGGGCCTGGGCCATGGGATCGAAATAGTAGGTGACGGACACCACTATACAGGGCTCGATCTCCCCGGACTCGAAGAGCATGTCGATCATGGGCTTGTTGCCTCCGATGGCAAAGATATCAGGTCCGCAGGTGTTGCCGTGCTGGAAGTAGAGGACATTGTACTTCTTATCTTTATTCTCAGGGTCGTACCCGTAGGGCAGATACACGTAGCAGTACTTGGAATAGGTCTTTCCGTCCTCGTATACGTCGGTCACGTAGTCGCATCTTTCGACGGTGCCCTTCTTTGAAGGCACCCCGGTCCGAAGATGCGGATTCTCCTCGAAGACGGTCTCGAAGCCTATTACTTCACCGGGCTTTGTGATGACTTTTCTGAATTCGCTCATTTTCGTTCCTTCTTTCTCAGTCTTTCCTCATACGCCCTTGAAGATGACCTTCAGGGAGTTCCAGAGATAGTAGGGCACCAGGAAATCGGTGTGATAGTAATCGGATACGGAGAAGTAGATGTTGTTCTTCTCTGGATCCGTACCGTAGGAAAAGCAGGGCTCGTGGGTCAGGTACTTCAGCTGTACCTTCATGTCCGCGGAATCCTCCGGACCTCCGTCGGTGCAGTAGATGAAAAACGGAAGCTCGGGATGAGCCTTGATGGGATCAGTCACATAGGCGATGACTTCTTCCTGGGTCAGGGTCTCCTTGTTGGTGCGCTTGTCGCCTCTGGTGGCGCAGCTCATGGGGCTGAACCATCTGAAGTACTCGAAGTTGTGGTGGATCTCCCTCCAGGTATTGACGCAGCCCCTGGAGTAGCCGCAGAAGCATCTGTGGTCGCGGGAGGCCTTGATGGCTTCGTCGGAGCCGTCGGTGAGGTATGTGTTGAACTTCGTCTCCACCGCGGGGATGATGTCCTGTACCACTTCCTTGTAGTAGTTGGGCACGCAGTCGTCCCAGCCGCCGTCACCGGCGGGGGTCCTTCCCACGAGGACTCTCTTCTCCCCGTCAAAGTAGGGATCGAAGTAGTATGTGATGGACACCATGATGCAGGGATCGATCTCTCCGGAATCGAAGAGCATGTCGATCATGGGCTTGTTGCCTCCTATGGCGAACATGTCCGGGGCGCAGGTGTTGCCG
This sequence comes from uncultured Eubacteriales bacterium, assembly GCA_902796565.1. Classification (GTDB taxonomy): domain Bacteria; phylum Bacillota; class Clostridia; order Eubacteriales; family Anaerofustaceae; genus RUG14186. The sequence continues at coordinate 1,525 of CADBPP010000188.1, forward strand.
TGCTGGAAGTAGAGGACATTGTACTTCTTCTCCTTGTCCTCGGGATCATACCCGTAGGGAAGATATACATAACAGTACTTGGAATAGGTCTTTCCGTCCTCGTATACGTCGGTGGTGTAGTCCACCCTCTGGATGGTGCCCTTCTTCTTCGGGACTCCGGTACGAAGATAGGGATTCTCCTCGAAGACCGTCTCAAAGTCGATGATCTCGCCGGGCTTGGTGATGATCTTTCTGAATTCGCTCATTATCACTCCTTCTTTCTTTTATCGTTTTTATGCTTCCGGCCCTTCGGGCCGGTAAAAACCGGAGCCTTCTCAGGCTCCGGGCATTTTAAGGCATATTTTCAGACACCCTTGAAGATGACCTTCAGGGAGTTCCAGAGGTAATAGGGTACCAGGAAGTCTGTGTGGTAGTAATCCGATACGGCAAAGTAGATGTTGTTCTTCGCGGGATCGGGACCGTAGGAGAAGCAGGGCTCATGGGTCAGGTACTTGAGCTGTACCTTCATCTCCGCCACGTCCTCCTCGCCTCCGTCGGTGCAGTAGATGAAGAAGGGCAGCTCCGGATGAGCCTTGATGGGGGCGGTCACGTAATCGATGACCTCCTGCTCCGTCATGGGATCCCTCATGTTGCGGTTGTCTCCCCTGGTCATGCAGCTCATGGGGCTGAACCATCTGAAGTACTCGAAGTTGTGGTTGAGCTCCCTCCAGGTGTTCACCGCTCCCCTGGAATAGCCGCAGAAGCATCTGTGGTCGCGGGAGGCCTTGATGGCTTCATCGGAAGCGTCGGTCAGATATGTGTTGTACTTGGTCTCCACCGCGGGGATGATGTCCTGCACCACTTCCTTGTAGTAGTTGGGCACCACACCGTCCCAGCCGCCGTCTCCGGCGGGCACTCTTCCCACCAGGACCCTCTGCTCTCCCTCGGCGTAGGGATCGAAGTAATATGTCACCGATACCATGATGCAGGGATCGATCTCTCCGGAATCGAAAAGCATGTCGATCATGGGCTTGTTTCCGCCTATGGCAAAGATGTCCGGGGCGCAGGTGTTGCCGTGCTGGAAGTAGAGCACATTGTACTTCTTGTCCTTGTTCTCGGGATCATACCCGTAGGGCAGATATACATAGCAGTACTTGGAGTAGGTCTTTCCGTCCTCGTATACGTCGGTGGTATAGTCAACTCTTTCAATGGTACCCTTCTTCTTCGGGACACCGGTCCTGAGATACGGGTTCTCCTCAAAAACGGTCTCAAAATCGATTATCTCACCGGGTTTGGTGATCACTTTTCTGAATTCGCTCATTTGTGGCTCCTTTTCATATTTTTATACTTTTCTTCAGTATATCATATCTCAGAGGGCTGTGCAACCTGATATTTTTGTATCAGCGCCCTTAAGAGACAAGCGGGAAGACACGAAAAGCCCCGGCGGGAGATGTCCCGCCGGGGAAAAGTTTTAGCTGATCAGAACCCGATGGTCTTAAGCTTGATCCAGTAAAGGATCATCATGTGGATAGGATACACAGCGTAGAAGAGGAACTTGAGGAATTCATTTTTGATGAATCCCCTCTTCCCGTTGTACAGGGCTATGGGGATGAAGGCGAGGCCCGCCTTCCAGGTGGAGTTGAGGATGCAGCATCCCACCGCTGCCCTGCCGAAGGGCTCCTCCCTCAGAAGGTACATCATAAGGATGAAGCCGAAGCCCCTGATGCCGTAGTCACATTTGATCACATTGGAGAGGATAAGAAGACATACCAGGGATGCGGTGAGCTTAAGGGGCTCTTTGCGGAGCTTATCTATGGCCCAGATCCCGAGAAGCCCCAGAAGCAGAGTGAAGAACACGTTCTGGTTCGCGTAGCGGAAGGTGCCGGTGTGTTCCAGGTTCCAGGGCATCTCCGATATGACCGCGAAGAGAAGAAGGTTCAGCGCGTACTGTTTTACGTCCCTGGTGTGGACGTAGCCCTCCGCCAGCAGGAAGGCGTAGATGGGAAAACTGATCCTTCCTATGAAACGCATGAGAGTATACAGTGTCAGCACATGCCCCGCGAAGGAAAAGACGACGGTATTGGAATTGGACAGGAGGACCACCGCCGTATGGTCGATGAGCATCGTCACCACCGCGATGGTCTTGAGGACACTGCCGTCCAGTATCATGAATCTTTTTGTGTTTTCTTCCTGTATCATGTTCCTTCTCCGAAAGGGCTTTCCCCGTTTTAATCCTTTAAAGAAGCGGCATCCTCTGGGGATGCCGGGATTCACCTGCTGTGCTTTCTTCTGTATTCCTCCGCCTGGGAGAGCATCTCGGAAGCGGAAGACATGGTCACGTCCGTGAGCTCCACTCCTGAGATCATGCGGGCGATCTCCTTCGTCCTCTCATCCCCCGTTACCGCAGTGACCTCCGTGGCGGTGCGGTCGTTGGCAACGGACTTTTCGATCACCATGTGGTTCGATGCCATGGATGCTATCTGGGGCAGATGGGTTATGCATATGATCTGATGATTGGATGAGAGCTCGCACATCTTCTGGGCCACCACCTGGGCGGTGCGGCCGGAGATGCCCGTGTCTATCTCGTCGAAGATCAGTGTGTCCGTGCGGTCGGCCTCTGCGAAGATGGACTTTAAGCCCAGCATGATCCTGGAGACCTCGCCTCCGCTGGCCACCTTCGTAAGGCTCTTCACGTCCTCCCCCGCGTTGGTGGAGATGAGGAATTCCACCCTGTCTATGCCGGAGGAAGAAAGGGTCCTTCCGTCGAAGGGGACGAAGGAGACTTCAAAGGACACATTCGACATGTTGAGTTCGGAAAGAACGGAAATGAGCTTCGCTGAAAGCTCCTTCGCGGTCTCCCTGCGCTTTTGCGAGAGCTCTTCGGAGAGAGCCATGTAGCGCTCCTTTGAAAGGTCGTATGCTTCCTTTGCCGCGGAAAGCTCCCGGTCGATGTTTCTTATGGTCAAAAGCTTCTTTTCCGTCTCGTCCCTGTAGGATAGTATCTCCTCTATGGTCTCGCCGTAGCGGCGCTTGAGCCTTTCTATCGCTGAGAGCCTCGATGAAAGAGAATCCATCGCTTCCGGGGAGAATTCCAGGGAACTGCGGTAGTCCCTGAGGGTCACCACCGAGTCGTCCAGGCTGACCCAGGCTTCAGTCACCGCCTTTGAGACGGGAGCGAGGGCGGGATCCAGTTTCACCGCTTCCTCCAGCCTCGAAGAGGAATCGCTCAAAACGGAAAGGGGGCTCGCCCCTTCCCCGTAGAGGGAATTATAGACAGAGTCCACCAGGGAGAAGATCTTCTCCGAATTCTTCATGATACTCAGTCTCGATGCTATCTCCGCGTCCTCCCCGATCTTCAGGTTCGCTTCGTCTATCTCCGAAAGGCGCCTGGCGTACTCCCTTTCCGCTTCAGATGAGGCCTTCGCTTCCTCCATCAGCTGTCTTGCGGCGCGGTTCTTTTCCTTCATGTCGCTGTAGGCGTCCCTTACCTGTGCAAGAAGCTCTCCCAGGGAAACCTTGCCGAATTCATCCAGCAATGACAGATGGGTGTCGGCGTTGAGGATCTTCTGATGCTCGTGCTGCCCGTGGATGTCCACCAGTATCAGTCCCAGCTCCCTCAGGGCGGAGACGTTCACCGGGGAGCCGTTGATGCGGCATACGTTGCGGCCGTTTGAGAATATCTCCCTGGATATGAGGATATTTCCATCCTCCGGTTCGACCCCCTGCCCGGAGAGGATCTCCATGAGGCGGGGATCGGTCTCGTCCACTGTGAAGAGGGCCTTCACGGAAGCTTTCTGTTCGCCGCTTCTTACCATCTCGGCACTGGAACGGTATCCCAGGGCCATGGAAAGAGCGCCCACCAGGATGGACTTGCCCGCGCCGGTCTCGCCGGTGAGAACGTTGAGACCTTCCTGGAAGTCCACGGTGATGTTGTCTATGATGGCATAATTCGAAACAGAAAGTGATGAAAGCATCTGTTACCTCTGTATAAGTATTTTACAGCTGACTGTGGGCCCTTTTCACACAGTCCTCTATCAGAGAGGGAAGATCCTCCGTCTTAAGGGAGGGGTCCAGGGTGAAGCGGGTTATGAACTCGATGTTTCCGGCCTGGCCCTTCACGGGGGAATAGTCCATGTCCCTCACGAAGAAGCCGTGCTCCTCCATTTTGTCCGTCACCTCGGTGACTATCCTAACGTGGTCTTTGGCATCGGAGATCACTCCCTCGCCCTTTCCCACGGTCTTGCGGTCGGACTCGAACTGGGGCTTTATCAGAAAGACCATCTCCGTATCCTCTTCGCAGAAGCTGCGGATGTTTTCCGCCAGCTTCGTGATGGATATGAAGGAAACGTCCATCACTGTAATATCTATCCTGTCGGGGACGTTTTCCCTTTCAAAATATCTGAAATTCGTCTTTTCGAATACCTTTACCCGCTCGTCGGTCCTGAGGCGGTAGGCCAGCTGGTTCGTTCCCACGTCCACGGCATAGACCCTTTTGGCCCCGTGCTTTAAAAGGCAGTCCGTGAAGCCTCCGGTGGAGGAACCTATATCCAGCCCCACCATGCCCGCGGGATCGATGCCGAAGACCTCTATGGCCTTCTCGAGCTTCAGCCCTCCCCTGCTCACATAGGGGCAGGAGGGATCCCTCACCTCCACGGAGGCGTCCTCCTTCACCTGCATGCCGGCCTTATCGGCCTTCTGTCCGTTCACGTATACGGCTCCCTCCATGATGAGGGCCTTTGCCTTCTCCCTGCTCTCGGTGAGCCCCCGATCGAAAATGAGGCTGTCCAGCCTTACCTTAGGCATCCTTATCCTCCGAGGTGGAGTTTTCTTCTCCGGAGCCCTCTTCCTCCGCGGGAAGATCCTTTACTTCCGAAGCAGGCTGAAGGTCCGTATGAAGGTCCTTTTTCTTCTTTAAGACCATAAGGCCGGCGATACCCATTATCATCAGCGCGATGGATATGAGCTGAGCCTGGCGAAGGCCGAGGAACATCAGTGAATCGGTCCTTAAGCCCTCTATCCAGAAACGTCCGATGGAATAGATGATGAAGTACCAGCAGGTGGTCTGTCCGGATACGGTCTTTTTCCTGTCGATCAGAAGGATCAGTATCAGAAACACTCCCAGATCCCAGAGGGATTCATACAGGAACGTGGGATGAACGTTTATCCACTTACCGTTCTCCAAAACCCTTATGGCCCAGGGCAGAGTGGTCTCCACTCCGTGGGCTTCCATGTTGAAATAGTTGCCCCATCTTCCGATGGCCTGGCCCAAAGCCAGGGACGGCACCAGCAGGTCCGTTATCTGAAGAAGGTCCCACTTCTTTTTTCTCACCACCAGGATGACTCCGATGAGTCCCAGGATGATGGAACCGTGGATGGCAAGGCCTCCCTCCCAGATGGCAAGGATCTTTGAGGGATTCGCAAGGTAGTATTTAAGGTCATAGAACAGTACGTAGTACAGTCTTGCCCCGATGACTCCCATGGGCACCATCACCAGGAAGAGATCGTACAGATCGTCCTCCCTGAAGCCCTTCTTCATGGCTCTCTTTACGAAAAGAAAATAACTGATTAGGATCCCCGATGCCATCAGGATGGCGTACCATCTGATCTCCCGTCCGAAGACGGTGAATGCAATGGGGTCCGGTGTTCCCAGGATCGTGTCCATAATGCTCCTTTATGATCCGGGATGTGTCCCGATCAATTTATTATTATACCAAAATATGTGA
>CADBPP010000189.1 GCA_902796565.1 uncultured Eubacteriales bacterium
AGATCGAAATCCTCGGGATAGCCCGCGGTGTTGTCGAACCACTTGTGATGACCGCAGGCGATGTCCGCATACTCTTTCGTCAGCTCGGATCTGTTCAGAAGATACGCTCCGATGGAAGGATGGGCGCTGATCAGCCTTCTCTCCTCATCCAGCAGAGTTCTGCCGTAGGTGAGTATCGTCTCTATGATGAACAGTTTTCCGAAGTCGTGGCACAGAGCCGCATGATGGGCGAACTGTGTTATCTCGCCCGCCTTTGCCTTTGCATCCTCGGGGCTGTCGACCCCCGGCATGCCCACGAAAAGTTCCGGCCTGCGCTCCAGCAGGTGACGGGTCAGGCATACGGTGAAATCCGCAACGCACAGTGTGTGCACATACGTTGGCGGATGGAGGGCGGCGATCAGATCGAGACACATGTTCTCGTAGTCCTTGCCTCCCGGTATCTCGATGAAATTCTTCAGTATCAGGGATATGCAGGTGAGAAGGAATGTGAACCTTCCCATCTTGGGCGTCTGGTGCATGTTGTTCACCAGCAGGTTGTACATCTGGATCAGGAAATCCTTTTCCTCCTCGGACAGGTCCTCCGGATCCAGCATCAGTATATACTCTAGAGGTGCGTGGAGCATGACGATGGGAACTTCCTTCGCATCTGCCTCACCGCTGTACTTGATCGAAAGATCGATGAGCCGCGCTTTGTATTCCTCCAGGGTGACATTTCCCACGAAGTAGTCGTTCCTGGAGAGGTAAAGCTCCACGTCGTTGGTGTTGTGGGCCTCTCTGTATGTGGAGTCCTCCGAGTAGAACATCTCCGCCAGCTGCTTGGTGCACTGGTTTATGTATATCAGATCCTCGTGACCGTAGCCCTTCTCGTTGTTGTGATCCGTGAGGCTCGCGATGTATTCCAGGGTCCTGAAAATGTGCATGCCCCAGTCGTAGTCTGGCAGAAGCTCTCTGTAGAACGGATCGTCGGCCAGGGCCAGAGCATCCTTCATGCGCTGCAAAAGAAGAGCATTCTCATCCGGCTCTCCCGATATCCCGTCGATCTCCGAGACCACGCGGATGTATCTGGCGTTGATCACCACCATCTTCCTGGCTTCTTCGCCAAGTGATGCGAACTTCTCCCTGTCCAGATATTCGAGAAGGCGCTCCGAAGCTTCGAGCCCAACCTTCCTGTATTCCATACAAAGATCATCAACCGGATAGAGCCTGCCGATTATGCACATCATGGCATAGGCGGCGCTGACCACCTCATCCAGGGCCAGGACCCTCAGGTCGTCGTCGGTGGTCCGGTCCGCTTCTTCAAGCAGTCGCAGGGCCTGACGATAAACGAGTGGCGTATCCAGGAAATCTATCTGGTAGGCATTGTTCAGAGCATGGGCGAATTCGCACATGGTCCTGATGTCCTCTATGTCCAGTTCCTCATCGGACTCCACCCTGGGAAAGAAATTCGCCGAGAGGATCTCCCCGTTGTCTCTGGCAAGCTCACCTATCTTCAGATAGTTGGCAAGCAAAGCTTCACGGTAGCTGTCCGCTCCGTCGATCTCCCTGATCTGAGGCACGGAAAGCTCGCATATCTCCTCCGTGTGCTTCAGATATCTGGCCAGATCTTTTTCAGTTGTCTCGCGATCTTTGATAAAACTTGACATCGGGCATATTATCGCACAAAACTGCGTATTTGTGAATTGATTGACCCCTAAAATACGATCTTTTTATGTGACCGTCTCTACCTTTATCATGTTGGTGTTCCCCGTCTCGCCTGGGGGCAGGCCCGCGCTTATCACCGTCCGGTCTCCTCTTTCGAGAAAGCCCTTCTCCACGGCCCTGTCTATGGCGCTCTTCAAAAGGCGATCCCAGTCCTGTTCCTGCCCTGTGATAACCGGATACACGTTCCTCACCAGGGCCATCTGCCTTGCAACCGCCCTCGACGGCGTGGCCGCGATCACCGGCTGATCCGGGTGGAACCTGGCCATCATTCTGGCCGTATAGCCGGACTGTGTTACGGCTATCATCGCCTTTGCACCTATGTCGTTAGCCACCTGACATGCGGCATGGCCTATAGCCGTGGGAAGATCCGCCTCGCCGGGGGCGACGCCCCTGTCATACATCTCCCTTGCCGTCAGCACACGGGCGGATCCACCAAGGTCCTTCTCCGCCTGCATCAGGATCCTGCTCATC
>CADBPP010000190.1 GCA_902796565.1 uncultured Eubacteriales bacterium
CTTTCGAGGGACAGTCCATGTAGTATGAGTTTTCGCCTGCTCTTATCAGTTCGTACATCTCACGTTCCTCCCGTGTATACCGGGATTATACCAAAAGGAGAGGGTCCGTTCAACCGGATCCCTCTCCTCAGATATCATATCCCGTTATCAGTGGGAGGTGAACTCCTCCCCTCCCACGTACAGTGAAAAGCCGTTGAGGTCGATGCCGGACGTGTCTCCCGTCAGAGAGTCCACCCTGCTGTCCCCGGTGAGCACCCAGCTTGATCCGCTGCCCATATCCAGGCTGATGCCGCCGTCTCCGGTGATCGCTCCGGTGTAGGATACGTTCTCCAGACGAAGGGACAGGCTCGAGATGCCGTCCACGAATATATCTCCGGAAAGCGTCTGGTCCGAAACGTTCATCTCGCACTTTCCGCCGTTGCGCCCGTCCTTTCCCCAGCGTCCTTCTGAAACGATAAGAAGCATCCCTGTATCGGAAGGAATAAGCTGTGTGCCTCTGAGGTTTATCACACTGGAAGTGTTCGTGACGTAGAACAGGGCTCCGGAGAAGGATGTGAGGCTACCCCCGCTCATGGTAAAGACGCTGACGCCTTCCTTCGCGTCCCCGGATGCGCTCTGGTAAAGAAGCACCGCCGCCCTTACGCTGCCTTCCTTGGAGGACTGGTCGTTTCCTGTCAGGACGCAGTTCTCCAGGCTCACCGAATTCTTTCCCTCGATTATCACCGCTCTGGAATTTTCCGAGACGCACAGGGCGTCGGTGACCGTTATGTCCGCGGTGCTGTAGATGGCGGGGCATCCGTTGAAGCCCCTGGAGGTATAGCTGCCTCCCCTGAGCACCATGACACCGCCTCCGCGGTCGGAACGTATGGCGGCCTTGGATTCGGTCTCCACGGTGAGGTTCTCCCCGTAGAGGGTCCCTCCCCCGGCCACCTGCACTCCGCCGGAGCCGCCTCCCGTGACCGTGACCGTGCTGTCATAGATGTATATGACGGCATTCTGATAAGCGAACACACCGGTGGCGTTTTCCGCATCTGCACTCACGGTGCAGTCCCGAAGGGTCACGACGCTGTCACCGTAGGCCCTCACGGCGGCATTCACTCCCCTGAAGCTGGAATCGTCCGCGCTGGTGGCTCCGCCGGAATTCTTGCTGATGACGCTGCCGGTCATTTCGGCGTTCACTGTCCCGGATGCCTCCACCGCGCTGACATCCGGCTCCTCCGATACGTAGGTGCCCCCGGTGAATGAGTCTGAGTCCGAAAGCACCAGCGGCCCGAAGAGCGGGGAATTGTCGTACACGGGCTTTTCCTCCACGGTGCCGGTCTCGGTCTGTTCATCTGTCGGGGCGTTCTCCTCCTTATCGGAGGAAGGCGCCTTTGAGCATGAAGCGGCAAAGAGCATGGATGCCGCAAGAAGGAAGCACAGGATCCTTCTGATGATCTTTTCTTTTTTTGACATATGTTTCTCCTGATGTCCGTCCCGGGATCCGGGACAAATGTAGTCTGCTATGATAATATCCATAATAATTGAAAAAGGATTGAAAACAGCCGATCCGTGAAAAATATGTCATCTGACAAAGGACCGCCTGCGTACATACGTAACGCAGGCGGTATTGACTTCCATAAATATGGCAGGGGCAGCAGGATTCGAACCTGCGAATGACGGAATCAAAATCCGTTGCCTTGACCGACTTGGCGATGCCCCTGTGAGAAACCGATTGTATCACAGCGGGAGGATTGTTTCAACCTTTGGCGCTACTCCTCGTCGAAACGAAGGCTGAAGGGGATCTGCAGGGCGTTTTCGTCGTCGCAGCCCTCCGCAGCCACCACCGTCAGTATGTAAACGTCTCCCTCATGGATAAAGTATGTCTGGGAGAGCACGTAGTTCTTTTCGTCTCTGACGAATGAGGCTTCGAACCACATGATCTGACGGCCGGAGGCCATGTACATGTCGGCGTTTCTGAGGGTAAGTGTGGTCCCCAGTCCCTGGGAGAGCTTGTTTATTATCTCCCCCGCGTCATCGGCACGCACCACCTTGTCGAGTTTTTTCTCTTCGGTGGAGGACGCCTTCACCAGTATCACGGAGGAACACGTCAGCCCCTCCTGAAGGGGAGAAGTTGCTTCAAATATGGGGTCGTTGTAATCCGCTCCGGGATCCGTTTCCCCCAGCTCGTTCCAGCCTGCGGGATAATCGAAACTGATACCGGCGGCCTCCACGCTCACGGTATCTTCCGTGAACACGGCCGAGGGAGCGTCCTGGTAGGAAGCGCAGGAACACAGCGTGAGCACAAGGCCCAGGCAAAGCATTGCGGTGATAATCTTTTTCATAATGATATGATAATTCCCGCAAAAGGCAATGTCAAATGTTTTGGCCCATTTTTCTCTTATGCAAAGGACGGCGGGAAAATTGACACCGGGGGCGGGATGGTTTAAAATAGTCTCAAGCAACTCTAAGGAGCATAACAATGGAATACACAAAAGAAGTGGAAGAAATGGTATGCGTCGCCAAGGGAGCCGATCACGGCCCCGCGCCCATACCTGAGGAAGGAAAGTGGGTTCAGGCAAAGCAGATCACCGATATCAGCGGACTGACCCACGGGATAGGATACTGCGCGCCCCAGCAGGGAGCGTGCAAGCTCACCCTTAACGTCAAGGACGGAGTCATCCAGGAAGCCCTGGTGGAGACCATAGGATGCAGCGGCATGACCCATTCCGCGGCCATGGCCTCGGAGATACTGCCCGGAAAGACCATACTGGAGGCACTGAACACGGACCTGGTGTGCGACGCCATCAACGTGGCCATGAGGGAGCTGTTCCTGCAGATAGTATACGGCCGTTCCCAGACGGCTTTCTCCGAGGGAGGCCTTCTCATCGGCGCCTCGCTGGAGGATCTGGGAAAGGGCATGAGAAGCCAGGTGGGCACCACCTTCGGCACGCTGAAGAAGGGACCGAGATACCTGGAGATAGCGGAAGGCTACATAACAAGACTCGCCATCGACAAGGACGGCCTGATAATAGGTTATGAGTTCGTCCATCTCGGAAAGGTCATGGAAGCAGTAAAGAAGGGCACCGACGCCAACGAGGCCATCAGAAACGCCACCGGCACCTACGGCCGTTTCGCCGAGGCAGACCGCTACATAGACCCCAGACAGGAGTAAGGAGGAAGCCATGGATTTATTTGAGAACTACTCAAGAAGGATAGACAAGGTGAACGCCCTTCTGAACCAGTGGGGCATAAAGGACCTGGAGGAAGCGGACAGGATCTGCACGGATCTGGGCTTCAGGCCCTATGATATCGTTAAGGGAGTCCAGCCCATCTGTTTCGAGGATGCGGCATGGGCATACACCGCGGGATGCGCCGTGGCGGTGAAAAAGAACGTCAGAACGGCTGCCGAAGCGGCGGAGGCCATCGGTCTCGGTCTGGACAGCTTCTGCATCCCGGGAAGCGTCGCTGAAAACAGGAAAGTGGGCATCGGCCACGGCAACCTGGGCGCGATGCTTCTGAGAGAAGAGACGAAATGCTTCGCGTTCCTGGCGGGTCATGAATCCTTTGCCGCCGCTGAGGGCGCCATAGGCATCGCCAGAAACGCCAACACCGTAAGGAAGGAACCCTTAAGGGTCATCCTCAACGGCCTGGGCAAGGACGCGGCCCAGATAATCTCCCGCATCAACGGATTCACCTACGTGCAGACCCGGTTCGACTACGCCACGGGTGAGCTGAGTGTGGTCAGGGAGATCGCCTACTCAGATTCCGAAAGATCGAAAGTGCGCTGCTACGGAGCGGACGACGTCAGGGAAGGCGTCGCCATAATGCACAGCGAGGGAGTGGATATCTCCATCACGGGAAACTCCACCAACCCGACCCGCTTCCAGCATCCCGTGGCCGCGACCTACAAGAAGGAACGCGTGGAGATGGGCAGACCCTACTTCTCCGTAGCCTCGGGTGGCGGCACCGGAAGGACCCTTCACCCCGACAACATGGCAGCGGGGCCGGCTTCCTACGGAATGACGGATACCATGGGCAGGATGCATTCCGACGCCCAGTTCGCCGGCAGTTCCTCAGTGCCCGCCCACGTGGAGATGATGGGATTCATAGGCATGGGAAACAACCCCATGGTGGGCGCCACAGTGGCCTGCGCCGTGGCGGTGGACAAGGCGCTGAATCCCTGACAGCGCATATCGAAAAAGCTGTGCGGCGCCGCACAGCTTTTTTTACATTTTAAAGCACATTTGAAAGGTACAGCACCGCCGCCATGGCCAGGTTCAGCAGCGTAAGGCAGATAATGACGCCGAGATGGGTACGGCGCTCGGAATACAGTGTCGCGATGTACTCTCGGATAAATGCGTTTATCCAGAAATATCTTTTGGTGGGGCTGCCTATCCCTTCTGCTTTTATCCCCAGGGACGAGGCGATAAGACCGGAACGGAACACATGGTAGTTGGTGGTGGAAAAGGCGATCTTCGGATCGTCCTTTTCGCTGTCCGCCTTTATGAGCTCCATCGAGTACTGCATGTTCTCCCGGGTGTTCTTTGCCCGGTCCTCCACCAGGATGTTCTCTTCTTCTATGCCCTTCGAACGGAGATAGCGTCCGATGGCCTCTCCCTCGGAGATCACTTCATCATCGCCCTTTCCTCCGGTGGGGACATATTTCATAATCCTGCCCGTTCTCTCCTTTTGCATCCTGCCGAATTCCAGGGCCCTGTCGGCCCTGGAGGAAAGAAGCTTCGTCAGGCTCCCGTCCTCATTGAGCTGGCATCCCAGTATCAGCACGTAGTCCCTGTCAAAGGGAGGCACATGCCTTGCCGCCTTCACCGCGAGGATGACGGTGGACAAAAGGATGCATTCGAGGTACGTTATCACCCCGAAGACCCCGGCCTCCGTGAAGGATTCGATATATAAGGCGATGCCCTGCTCATTGTGCACATCCACCCAGGTGGCGGACTGCAGAAGGTCCCCGACTATCACGGGCAGCAGGGTGCCGGCACACACCAGCACGCCGATGATCATCCCCAGCATGTTGTGCCAGGTGAAGCCCTCTTTGATCAGAAGGCGTACGTTGGAAGCGCTCACCAGCAGCCATACGATGAAGGCTATGGGCAGCACATATACCGCGAAGCGGGAAGATGCTTCCATGACGCTGCGTACCAGCATGTAAACGCCCCTGTAGCTTAAGGTGTATACCAGCTGGTTCGCCATGAGGAAGCCGCAGAAGATCATCAGCCCCAGCTCGGTCACGTTGCCGTAACTGTACATATCCTCGTTCATGTCGGTCCTGTATCTTCTGAGAATGCCTGTGAATACACTCAGGAGCCACAGGCATACGCAGACGGGAAGGATGATATCCCCGCGGGACGGGCCGAAAAATGAATCATAGGTGATCATCCCCGTGGAATGGACATAGAGCCTGAATCCCCCCAGGGTCTCCCCGGGGACGGAAACGGACACGAAGGCCTTTCCCCGGGACAGGGATGAAAAGCTCAGATACACATCTGCCCCCGAGACGCGGACATCCTCCAGCTTCACGAATTCAGCGTCCTGATCGATATCCGCCGTGACCTGCCAAGCGCCAACGTCATGCCCCTTCAGAGAGAGTTTCACCGTATATTTTCCGCCTAGGGCAAGCAGCACCGCAAAGCATATGGCGGCACATACAAGTATCCAGAAGATCCTTTTCGTCAGTCTTTTTTTCATGATGTCGGAACCGTTCCTTTCCCGTTCAGTATACTCCCCCGATGCTGTTCTCCAAAGGACACGAAAGGGAACTCTCCGAAGAAAGCTCCCTTTATGTCACATTTTGTCACGGTACCAGTTCATCAGGCATCCCGCGCAGAGTATCTCCCGCTCCTCAAAGGTGAGATCCTTAAGTTCCAGTCTGATATTCTTTTTCCCGCCTGAAGCCGGGTACACCGCAGCATCATATTCTTCTCTGCCGGCAAGGATCCCTTCCCTGATCCCCGGTATGAAGATCCTGTCCCCGTCCTCGAGGCAGATGTCCTCTCCGGCGGGAAGGATGAATGGGATAATGCCCCAGTTGATGCAGTTGGAACGGTAGCGTTTGGTGGCGTATTCCCTGGCGATGTTCGCCGCGCCCCCCAGCACCTTCTGGCAGGAGGCGGCCTGCTCCCTGGCGGAGCCGTCCCCGGGCTTTCTGGCAAAGACAGCGGAGGCTATAAGGGTCCTCTTGAGCGAGCTGCCTTCGGAGGCGATGATGGCCTTCAGCTCTTCATCGGGATCCCGGGAGAGCTCCCGGACCTTCTTTGCCTTCGGCACATATTGCGGACATCTCCTGGAAAGAGCGAAATCCGAGAGCCGCACGGGATTCGAGCGGTAGCTGGAGGTCTCACCGGAGGGGATGAGCTCATCCGTGGTGGTGACTTCATCGTTTATCACGGCGCACATCTCCACCAGCAGGTCCTCCCCCAGAGGAGGCATTTCGGGCCAGTCCGTGATGTTTGGCCCGAGTATGAGTTCCGTATCCGGTTCGGGGGAACCGAAGCCGTACCATACCCTCTTTTCATATATGCTGTCGTCATATACATATTTTCTGGGCGTGATATCGTACTCCACGTCCGTTGCCGCGGTGAGTACTCCCCCCGCCGCCGCCGTGGCGGCGATGGAACGGGCATCCATAAGGGCCACAGCCGCGATCTGGTCGTCGGAGGGGCGGCTGCCTTCCCTGTTGGGGAAGTTTCTAGTGGCGTGTCTTATGGACAGCATGTTGTTGCCGGGGGTGTCCCCGGCTCCGAAGCAGGGTCCGCAGAAGCAGTTCTTCATTACGGCTCCGCACCTTATAAGGTCGGAGGCGATGCCGTCGTTGATGAGTGCCAGGTTGACGGGCTGGGATGCGGGATATACGGAAAGGTTGAAGATGCCGCTGCCTATGTCAGCTCCCCTCAGGATATCCGCCGCTTCGGAGATGTTGTCATACATGCCTCCCGAGCAGCCCACGATGATGCCCTGGGACACGCGGATCTTTCCGTCGGCCCCGACGTTCTTCACCAGGTCCAGCTTCACATTGCCTTCCACCTGGGTATTGCATTCCCTCTCGGCTTCGGAGAGGATGTCCACCGGGTTTTCGCACAGCTCATGCAGAGTATAGGCGTTCCCGGGATGGAAGGGCAGGGCTATCATCGAGCTCATCTTTGAGAGATCTATGGTGATCATCCTGTCGTAATACGCTCCGTCCTCGGGAGAGAGGACGCGATAGTCCTCAGGCCTTCCGATGTTTTCATAGTATTCCTTCACTTTGTCGTCGGTGATCCAGATGGAGCTCAGGGCCGATGTCTCCGTGGTCATCACGTCTATGCCGATCCTGAAATCCATCCCCAGCTTTCCGATGCCGGGGCCCACGAACTCCAGCACGCGGTTCTTGACGATGCCCCGGGAGAAGGTCTGTCCCACCAGCTCGATGGCCACATCATGGGGCCCGATCCCGTGGGGCAGCTCCCCTTCGATCCATACCAGCACCACTTCCGGGTCATCGATGTCCCAGGTGTTTTTCAGAAGCTGCTTTGCCAGCTCACCGCCGCCTTCGCCGACGCCCATGGCGCCGTAACATCCGTAGCGGGTATGGGAATCGCTTCCGAGGATCATCTTTCCGCATCCGGCCAGCTTCTCCCTGGCGAACTGGTGGATCACCGCC
>CADBPP010000191.1 GCA_902796565.1 uncultured Eubacteriales bacterium
ATCCCCGGAGACCACATAGCTGAAAAGATGATCTCCGGAAGATATCTCTCGGAGATCTTCAACCGCCTGATGGACCGCGCCGAAAGGGAAGGCATGCGGGTTTCCCCCGAAAGGGCCGGGGATTCATCATATCTGGACGCCCTTCTCAGGGGCCCCGAGGATGACAGCTTCGAGAGGCGCGCCGCGGCGAGGATAGTGCGCCGCAGCGCCATGATCGCCTCGGTCTGCGTCGCCGCATCCGCCCTTTACTCCATGAGGGAGGGAGGCTCGGACGCCGTTATCGTGGTGGAGGGCTCAACGGTCCTGAGGATGTGCGGCTTCCTGGATATTTTCACAGGGATGCTGGATAAGATCCTGACGGAACAAAGGGGCATCACCTATGAGATCTTTTCCGGGGACGACAGCGTGCTGACGGGGACCGCCGGCGCGGCTATGATGTGATACGAGACATTATCGGGAGGCTTGAAATGTACGCAGATGATATGACACAGCTGATAGGAATGACGCCTGTGGTAAGGCTCAGCCGCTATGAGAAAAGGGAAGGCATCTTATCGGAGATCTATGCCAAGATCGAGTCCTTCAACCCCACCGGCAGCGCCAAGGACCGCGCGGCCCTGGGGATGATAGAGGACGCCGAGGCCCGGGGCCTTCTCGGGGAGGGCTCTGTGATAATCGAACCCACCAGCGGCAACACAGGCATAGGCCTCGCGGCCATAGCCGCCGTGAGGGGATACCGATGTATCATAGTTATGCCCGACACCATGAGCATAGAGCGTCAGAAGCTGATGAAGGCATTCGGGGCAGAGGTGGTGCTGACCGACGGAGCGAAAGGGATGAACGGCGCCATAGAAAAGGCTCAGGAACTCTCGAGGGAGCGTCCCGGAAGCTTCATCCCGGGACAGTTCGACAATCCCGCCAACGCCGACGCCCACTACCGCACCACGGCAAGGGAGCTTTACGCGGATCTGGACGGTAAGATAGACGTGTTCGTCTGCTCAGTGGGCACCGGAGGCACCCTTACGGGCTGCGCCCGCTATCTCAAGGAAAAGGATCCCCTGATAAGGGTGGTGGCGGTGGAGCCCGCAGGATCCCCGTTTCTTTCCGAAGGACGCTCAGGCGCCCATAAGATCCAGGGCATCGGGGCCGGATTCGTCCCCGGGGTGCTGGATACGTCCCTGATCGACGAGATCGTGACTGTGACGGACGACGAGGCTTATGAGGAGACCAGGAACCTGGCATCGACGGAGGGCCTGCTGTGCGGCATATCCTCCGGAGCCGTGCTGGCCGCCGCGAAAAAGATCGCGGCCTCTTCGAAGAGCAGTCTTTCCATAGCCGCGGTGCTCACCGATACGGGAGAAAGATACCTGTCCACCGAAGGACTGTTTTGAACAGGAGGAGAATAATGGATTTTGACAGGATAAACGATACCATAAAGAATACCGCGAAAGAGCTCTACAGGATGGGCTCCTTCGACGCGTCGGAGCCGGTCTCCGGAGCCGGGCTGAGGGTTAAGGTCCCCCAGTTCATAGAACACATGCAGACGGCCATGTATCCGCTGATATATACGAAAAAGGCCATCGAGAACGGCTTCGTGGATGACGTCATCTACGAGAACCTGAATTCCGCCTCCGTCATCCTGAAGAACATCTGCCTGAAGCTGATCGGGGATCCTTTGAGGGTGGAGGAGATCGTGGAGGGCTTCATAGCGGCTGTCCCGGGAGTGTTCGCCCTCCTTGCAAAGGACGTGCAGAGCGCCTACGACGGTGACCCCGCCGCCCGCTCCAACGAGGAGATAATGCTGGCGTATCCCGCCTTCGAGGCCATCTCCATCTACCGGCTCGCCCACATACTGTATAAGATGAACGTGCCTGTGCTCCCGAGGATGATGACGGAGCACGCCCACAAGATCACCGGCATCGACATCCATCCCGGCGCCACCATAGGAGAGCATTTCTTCATAGACCACGGCACCGGCGTGGTAATAGGGGAGACCACCGTCATCGGAGACAACGTCAAGCTCTATCAGGGAGTCACCCTGGGAGCCAAGAGCTTCGAAGCGGATGAGTTCGGAAATCCCGTAAAGGGCATCAAGCGCCATCCCAACATCGGCAACAACGTGATCATCTACGCCAACGCCACCATCCTGGGCGGGGACACCACCATCGGAGACGACTGCGTCATCGGAGGAAACGTCTGGATAACCTATTCCGTGGAGAGCGGCCGCACTGTGTACTACCAGGGGGAAAGGAATCCCTCGGACGGGGAACAAATCGTGGGATGAGTCTTGAAAAGGGACCCCACAGGTGATATCATTAATTGTTGTGTCCTGCGGGACACTCTGAGAGATACAATTGCGAAAGGAGCAGACACACATGTTAGCAAACGAGCTGCGTCAGCTGTATATCGATTTCTTTAAAGCCCACGGCCATGCCGAGATCTCCAGCGCATCGCTGATCCCGGAGAATGACCCCAGCGTGCTGTTCACCACAGCGGGGATGCATCCCCTGGTGCCCTATCTCCTGGGAGAGAAGCACCCCGCGGGCAACCGTCTGGTGGACTGCCAGAAGTGCATCCGTACAGGAGACATCGACGAGGTCGGAGACGCCAGCCACCTCACCTTCTTCGAGATGATGGGCAACTGGTCCCTCAACGATTACTTCAAGGATGAATCCATCAGGATGAGCCATGAGTTCCTGACCAAGGTCCTTCAGATCCCCCAGGAGAAGATCTCTGTTTCCGTATTCGCGGGAGATGAGGAGGTCCCCAGGGACGAGACCACCTATGAAGTCTGGAAGAGCCTCGGATATCCCGACGAGAGGATACATTTCTACGGCAGGAAGGACAACTGGTGGGGCCCCGCAGGAGAGACGGGTCCCTGCGGTCCCGACACCGAGATCTTCTATGACACCGGAAAGCCCGCCTGCGGACCCGACTGCGGCCCCAGCTGCGGATGCGGAAAGTACGTGGAGATATGGAACAACGTCTTCATGGAATACAACAAGAACAAGGACGGAGTCTATGAGAAGATGCCCATCCACAACGTGGATACGGGCCTCGGTCTGGACAGGGTCCTCTACATCATAAACGGACAGAAGAGCGTTTACGATACGGAGCAGTTCACACCGATCATCGAAAAGATCGAGGAGCTCACCGGAGTGAAGTATCAGGGAGCCGATCCCGATACGGTCTTTGCCTTCAGGGTCATCGCGGACCACATGAGAGCCGCCACCTTCATCCTCGGAGATGACAAGGCGGTGTCCCCCTCCAACGTGGACCAGGGATACGTCCTCAGAAGGATCATCCGCCGCACCATGAGATACCTAAGGAAGCTCGGCGGAGGAGACGGCATCATGAACGAGCTGGCAAAGGTCGTGGTGGAAGTCTACGGTCCCGTTTATTCCGAGCTCAGAAGGAACGAGAAGTTCATACAGGATCAGCTGGCCAAGGAGGAGATGACCTTCAACCGTACCCTGGACCAGGGCATGAAGGAAGCTTCCAAGATCCTCTCGAAGCTCAACAAGGGCGATACCATCGACGGACTCACAGCGTTCCATCTCTACGATACCTTCGGGTTCCCCCTGGAGTTCACCCAGGAAGTGGCCGCCGAAGCGGGAGTGGGAGTGGACGTGGAGGGATTCAAGGTCCACTTCAAGGAGCATCAGGAGAAATCCCGCGCCGGAGCCGAGAAGAAGTTCAAGGGTGGCCTTTCCGACGCGTCGGAGGAGACCGCCAGGCTCCATACCGCCACACATCTTCTTGACGGAGCCCTCAGAAAGGTCCTGGGAGACACCGTATGGCAGAGGGGCAGCAACATCACCCCCGAAAGGCTGCGTTTC
>CADBPP010000192.1 GCA_902796565.1 uncultured Eubacteriales bacterium
CAGCATAATTGTATACCATCCTTCCGTCTCTTTATAATCATTTGAAGAGAAAAAACTGTCCACAGGGGCATTTCTGGCCCTTCAGGAGGCTGAAGCGTTCCCCTCCGTCCCGGAAACTCATTCTCCCGCGTGGAGGATGCCGAGGATGTCCAGCTCCGTCCTGCTGAGTCCGATGCCCCTGAGCATCAGACGGTTTCCCCTCAGAGCCTCGATGGAATTGATGCCCATGCCTCCCATCATCTCCGTTATCTCCCTCTGCCAGGCGTTCATGAGGTTTATGAGTCTTTGAGCTCCCGTTTCGGGATCCAGTCTCTTTACCAGTTCAGGGCGCTGGGTGGCTATGCCCCAGCTGCAGTTCCCGGTGTGGCAGCTTCTGCAGAGATGGCATCCCAGGGCGAGAAGGGCCGCCGTGCCCACATAGCAGGCGTCCGCCCCCAGGGCCACTGCCTTTACGACGTCGGAAGCGCTCCTGACGGATCCTCCGGCGATCAGGGAAACGCTGTCGCGGATGCCCTCGTCCCGCAGGCGCTGATCCACCGCGGCCAGGGCCAGCTCGATGGGGATGCCCACGTTGTCCCGTATCCTGGTGGGGGCGGCTCCTGTTCCTCCCCTCAGACCGTCGATGGCGATGATGTCCGCTCCGCTCCTGGCGATGCCGCTGGCTATGGCTGCGATGTTGTGCACCGCGGCCACTTTGACTATCACAGGCTTCGTGTACTCGGTGGCCTCCTTGAGGGAATATACCAGCTGGCTCAGATCCTCTATCGAATATATATCGTGATGGGGAGCGGGGGAGATGGCGTCGGTGCCTTCCGGGATCATCCTGGTGCGGGCCACGTCTCCCACGATCTTCGTGCCGGGAAGATGTCCGCCGATTCCGGGCTTGGCTCCCTGTCCCATCTTGATCTCTATGGCGCATCCCGCCCGGAGATAGTTCTCATGGACTCCGAAACGTCCGCTGGCCACCTGGACCACCGTATTGGGACCGAAACCGTACAGATCCTCATGAAGTCCTCCCTCTCCGGTGTTGTAGGTGATCCCCAGCTCCGTTGCCGCCTTCGCCAGGGCCAGATGGGCGTTGAAGCTTATGGAGCCGTAGCTCATGGCGGAGAACATCACCGGCATAGACAGCTCGATACGGGGCGGCAGATCGCAGATCAGGCTGCCGTTTTCGTCCCTTCTGATCTCTGTGGGCTTCTTTCCCAGGAATACCCTGGTCTCCATGGGCTCCCTCAGAGGGTCGATGGAGGGATTCGTCACCTGGGAGGCGTTCACCACGATCCTGTCCCAGTAAACCGGCAGGTCCGTGGGGTTTCCCATGGAGGAGAGAAGCACTCCGCCTGTGGCGGCCTGTTTGTATATCTCCCTCACGGTATCCTCGCGCCAGTTGGCGTTTTCCCGGATGCCGCATCCGCTCTTTACGATCTTCAGAGCTCTGACCGGACAGAAGGCCACGCATCTCTGGCAGTCAACGCACTTCGTATCGTCGCTCACCATGACCCCGTTCTTTTCGTCAAAGCTGTGCACGCCCGATGCGCATTCCGTGACGCATCTGAGGCAGTTCGTGCATTTCGATGCGTTCCTTATTACCTCAAATTCGGGATAAACAGTATCGATGCCCATCAGAATGCTCCCTCCCTTACTTTAATTATCACCGGTTCGCCTCCCGCGGGTGAGCTGATGTTCTCTGCGTCCGGCTCCATGGTGCGGATGGCGGCTTCCTCGCTGGCGATGAATACCAGATCGTCCTTTTCTCCCACCACCATGCTCCTGAGCTTCAGCCTGTCGTTCAGGGCCATCAGACCTCCGGTGAAGCCGTAGATTATGGAAAATGGCCCCGTGACCAGAAGGCTCGGGAACACGCTCCTCAGGTAAGTGAGCTTCTTCTTCCTTTCGGGATCCTTCTCCTCTTCTATGCTGCTCCAGAAGGGTGCGGCTATCACTTCGGAGGCTTCCTCAAGGGAGAGCCCCTTTCTTCTTATAAGGAAGTCCAGGATGTATGTTATGACCTCCGTATCGGTCTGCAAAGTGCATCGGTATCCGAACATCTCCAGATACCTGCGGTTGGCGTCGTAGGAGGATATCTCGCCGTTATGCACCACGGAATTGTCCAGCAGAGTGAAGGGATGGGCTCCGCCCCACCATCCCGGGGTGTTGGTGGGATAGCGTCCGTGGGCGGTCCAGCTGTAGGCCTCGTATTCGTCCAGCCTGTAGAAGGCTCCCACGTCCTCGGGGTATCCCACCGCCTTGAATGTGCCCATGTTCTTTCCGCTGGAAAACACGTAGGCCCCGTCCACAGATGTGTTGATGCTCATCACGCAGCGGGCCGTGAACTCCTTCTCGTCCAGCTGCATGTGCCTTAGCATGGAGGGAAGGGGCACCGCGAAGAATCTCCAGATGATGGGTTCGTTCCTGACGGAGGGTATCTTTCTGGTGGGGATGCGTTCGGAGCGCACTATCTCGAAATGTTCCCTGAGAAAGCTCTCGGTCTCCTTCTTGGCTTTTGCCGTATCGAAAAATATGTGCAGGGCGTAGCAGTCACGGTATTCGGGATAGATGCCGTAGGCGGCGAAACCGCCACCCAGACCGTTGCTTCGCTCATGCATCGGCTTCATCGCCTCGATGATGGTCTCACCGCTTATGCGTCTGCCCTCCCTGGAAATGACCGCAGCCACCGCGCAGCCCGAAGGGATCCTTACAGCTCCTTCTCTGATCATGGGACGTTCTCCTTTGGGATAAAGACAAAGGCGCTCATCATCGCACAGGTAAACTGTACGGTAATGAACGCCTTTGCTCATTTTTTAGATATTTTATCCTTCGGAAGGATGATTGTCAAGCTTTTATTATGATTAAGGAGACACAGCTCCGTCCTCTGCGGGAAACGGAGCGGATGGGAAGCAGCGTTTTTTTTTTAACAAAAGCGTTGACACGGCTCTTTCGGGGGAGTATAATCCCAACATAAAAAGGCAAGGGCGTCTTTGAGCATACGTGCTCAGAGACGCTCTCTCTCTTTTCCAGAGAGGGGACAGTTCGGATCATAATCATGGAAAAAAGGCAATGGCGTCTTTTGTGTCATCACGGAGAAGTCGCTGCCTTTTACTCATTTTTTGAAACGAAAAGGAGAAAGAACTATGAGTACTGTACCGGAAATGTTTGGAAGCATGGTATTTGATGACCGCGACATGCGTTCGTCCCTTCCCGCGGATGTCTACGCGTCCCTCAGAGAGACCATAGACGAAGGCAAGGAACTGGACATATCCGTCGCGAATGCCGTGGCCGATGCCATGAAGGACTGGGCTGTGGAAAGGGGAGCCACCCACTTCACCCACTGGTTCCAGCCCCTCACCGGGATCACCGCCGAAAAGCATGACAGCTTCATCGATCCCTCGCCGGACGGAGGAGTGATAATGCAGTTCTCCGGAAAAGAGCTTATCAAGGGAGAGCCCGACGCTTCGAGCTTTCCTTCGGGAGGTCTGAGGGCCACCTTCGAGGCCCGGGGATACACCGCATGGGACCCCACCTCCTACGCCTTCATCAAGGGAAACACCCTGTGCATCCCCACGGCCTTCTGTTCCTACTCAGGACATGCCCTGGACAAGAAGACACCGCTTCTGAGATCAATGGAGGCTCTGAGCAAACAGGCGCTGAGGATACTGAGGCTCTTCGGCAACGACACCGCCAAGAGGGTCGTCTCATCGGTGGGGCCCGAACAGGAATACTTCCTCATAACAAAGGAGATGTACGATCAGAGACCGGACCTGCGCTTCACCGGAAGGACCCTTTTCGGGGCAAAGCCTCCGAAGGGACAGGAGCTGGACGACCATTACTTCGGAGCCATCAAGCCAGGCGTCGCCGCCTTCATGGAGGATCTGAACCGGGAACTGTGGAAGCTGGGGATCCTGGCGAAGACCGAGCACAACGAAGTCGCTCCTGCGCAGCATGAGCTGGCTCCCATATATACCACCACCAACATCGCCACGGACCATAACCAGCTGACCATGGAGATAATGCAGAAGGTGGCCGCCCGCCACGGTCTGGTATGCCTGCTGCACGAAAAGCCCTTCGCGGGAGTCAACGGCAGCGGCAAGCACAACAACTGGTCCATAGCCACCGATACCGGAGTGAACCTCCTCTCACCGGGAGACACCCCCTATGAGAACGCCCAGTTCCTTTTGTTCCTGTGCGCCGTCATAAAGGCGGTGGACGATTATCAGGATCTTTTAAGGCTCTCGGTGGCCACCGCCGGAAACGATCACCGTCTCGGAGCGAATGAAGCGCCTCCCGCGGTGGTGAGCATGTTCCTGGGGGATGAGCTGAACGCCGTGCTGACCGCGATAGAGACGGATACCCCCTATGAGGGAACGAAGAAGACCGTCATGAAGCTGGGGGTGGACGTGCTGCCGAAGTTCAACCGCGACACCACGGACCGCAACAGGACATCTCCCTTTGCCTTTACCGGAAACAAGTTCGAGTTCAGGATGCTCGGAAGCTCAAACAGCATAGCCTGCGCCAACATCATGCTGAATGCCGCGGTAGCCGAATCCCTCAGGATCTACGCTGACCGTCTGGAAGCGGCGGATGATTTCGAGGACGCCCTGCATGACATGATAAAGAAGACCATAAAGGACCACAGAAGGATCATCTTCAACGGCAACGGATATGACGACGAATGGATCAGGGAAGCCACTATGAAGCGGGGACTTTCCAACTACCGCACCACGGCGGACTGCATGCCCCATCTGCTGGATGAAAAGAACGTAGCCATGCTCACGGGCCTCGGGGTCTTTACCGTGGAGGAGCTCCATTCCAGAAGGGACATCATGCTGGAGAACTACTGCAAGAGCGTCGTCATCGAGGCGAACACCATGATCAACATGGTCCACAAGAGGATAGCTCCCGCCATCACCCGCTTCACCGCGGACCTGGCCAAGGAGATGAAGGAGAAGAAGGATGTCTTCCCGGAGCTGGAATGCAGCTATGAGAAGGATATCATCGGAAGGCTTTCCGGCATCACAGACTGCATAGCGAAGAAGTGCGACGAGCTGGAGAAGGCCGTCATGAAGCTCTCGGACGCCTCGGATATCCTGGAAGAGTCCTGCCTTATCCGCGACAGCGTGCTGCCTAAGATGGCGGAGCTGAGAGTTCCCTGCGATACGGCGGAGCTGCTCACCGCGAAGAGCTACTGGCCGTTCCCGACCTACGGGGACATCCTCTTCAGCGTCAGATAGGAAGGGAGGTGCTCATCATGTCTGTTGAATTCTGGTTCCTTATAGGCGCTGCCCTGGTGTTCTGGATGCAGGCGGGTTTTGCCATGGTGGAGACCGGCTTCACCAGAGCCAAGAACGCAGGGAACATCATAATGAAAAACCTGATGGATTTCTGCATCGGCACCGTGGTGTTCTCCCTTCTGGGATACACCCTGATGATGGGTGAGGATACGTTCTTCGGGCTCATCGGAAAACCGAACCTCGAATTGTTCACCCACTTTAAGGAATTCATCGCTTCCCCCGAGGATGGCTTCACGGATGCCAGCTACTTCGTGTTCAACCTGGTGTTCTGCGCCACCACCGCCACGATAGTGTCCGGAGCCATGGCAGAGAGGACTAAGTTCTCCGCCTACTGCGTATACTCGGGAGTGATAAGTCTTCTGATATATCCCATAGAGGCCCACTGGATCTGGGGCGGGGGATGGCTGAGCCGGATAGGGTTCCACGATTATGCCGGCAGCTGCGCCATCCACATGGTGGGAGGCATCGCCGCGCTGATCGGCGCCGCTTTCCTCGGCCCCCGTATCGGAAAGTACGTGAAGGACGCCTCCGGCAGGGTCACTAAGGTCAACGCGATACCCGGCCACTCGATCCCCCTGGGAGCCCTGGGAGTATTCATCCTCTGGCTCGGCTGGTACGGTTTCAACGGGGCAGCTGCCACGACGGTCTCGGAACTGAGCTCGATCTTCCTTACGACGACCATAGCTCCCTCCGTAGCCACCTGCACGACGATGCTGTATACATGGAAGAAAAACGGCAAGCCCGATGTGTCCATGTGCCTGAACGCGTCCCTGGCCGGCCTGGTGGCGGTCACCGCGGGCTGCGACGCCTTTGACGCCATAGGCGCCGCCGCCGTGGGATTTGTCTCCGGCATCCTGGTGGTGGTCGTGGTGGAGGCTCTGGATCTGAAGCTCCATATCGACGATCCGGTGGGAGCCGTGGGAGTACACTGCGCCAACGGCATCTGGGGCACCCTGGCCGTGGGTCTTCTGGCTAACCCCGACGCCCCCGCGGGCCTTGAAGGGCTCCTCTATACGGGTAGTTTCACCCAGCTCGGCCTGCAGTTTGCCGGTTTCGCATCCGTCGCCGCCTGGGCGGCGGTGACCATGGGCATCTTCTTCCTTGTCCTTAAAAAGCTGGACTTTCTCAGAGCCGATCCGGCGGATGAACTGGCGGGCCTGGATGTGAGCGAGCACGGCCTTCCCAGCGCCTACGCGGACTTCATGCCCTCCGTGGACAAGTACGCGGAATTCGGCACGGGAGAGCAGATCGTGGCTGTGACGGGGGCCACCCCTGCCGCGGAAGCCATACCGGTAAGAAGGGAGCCTTCCTTCTCCTCTGACGGCCACAAGTTCACCAAGGTGGAGATCGTGTTCAAGGAGGAGAGGCTCTATGCTCTCAAGGACGCCATGAACAAGCTGGGCATCACCGGCATGACGGTATCCCACGTCATGGGCTACGGCATGCAGAAGGGCCACAAGGAGTTCTACAGAGGCGTCGAGGTGGAGACGGACCTGCTGCCGAAGGTGCAGGTGGACATAGTGGTATCCGCCATCCCCGTCAGGGACGTGATCGAGACCGCCAAAAAGGTCCTATACACCGGTCATATCGGAGACGGGAAGATCTTCGTCTATGACGTGGAGAACGTAGTGAAGGTGCGTACCGGCGAGGAAGGATATGACGCCCTGCAGGACGTTGAGTAGATCGATATAAAATGCACTGCTCCTTATGCCCCCCTTTGGGGGGCGGGGAGCATGTTCGATTTCTGAAGGGAGGGAAAAAGATATGTGTACAGTCATGAGCTGGTGCGCGCCCTGGGCTGATCCTGAACTGTTTCGGACCTGTATCGAGCGCACATCTTCAAGAGGACCCGACGATCAGAGGATCGTGGACACGGGAAACGGGCTTATGGGTTTTCAGAGGCTCTCGATAATGGGCCTTACCCCTTCGGGGATGCAGCCTTTCTGGCTGCAGGGATGCTACGCGGTATGTAACGGCGAGCTCTACGGCTTCGAAAAGAGCCGCGAGATGCTGAGAAGTCTCGGTTACAGCTTCGTTTCCGACAGCGACTGCGAGATCCTCCTTCCCATGTATCTCGAATACGGCACCGGGATGTTTTCCATGCTGGACGCCGAGTTCGCCTGCATCATTTATGACGGCAGGACGAACGAGTTCATCGCCGCCAGGGATCCCATAGGGATCAGGCCCCTGTATTACGGATACGATGAAAGGGGAGGGGTGATATTCGCCAGCGAGCCGAAGGATCTTGTGGGGCTGACGGAGAAGATCGTCCCGTTCCCTCCGGGACATTATTACCGGGGCGGGGAGTTCATCCGCTACTGTGACATCGCCTGTGTTGAGGAGGTATGCCGCGACGATCTGGAGACCGCCTGCGAAAACATAAGGGAAAAGCTGATCGGAGGAGTCAGAAAGCGCCTCGTCTCCGATTCAAAGCTGGGATTCCTCCTTTCGGGGGGGCTGGATTCGTCCCTGGTTTGCGCCATTGCGTCGAGGGAGCTTTCCCATCCCATTGAGACCTTTGCCATAGGGATGAGTTCTGACGCCATCGACCTGGGCTACGCGAGACAGGTGGCGGAATACATAGGCAGCGACCACACGGAAGTATATATGAGCCCCGAGGACGTCATCTCCTCCCTGGACGAGGTCATTTTTCTCCTGGGGACCTACGACATAACCACCATCAGGGCCAGCATAGGGATGTACCTCGTATGCAGAGCCATACATGAACGCACCGACATCCGGGTGATCCTCACGGGAGAGATATCCGATGAGCTTTTCGGATACAAGTACACGGACTTCGCTCCCTCGGCCGAAGCCTTCCAGCAGGAGGCGGAAAAGAGGATAAGGGAGCTTCACATGTACGACGTGCTCAGAGCGGACCGGTGTATCTCCGTCAACTCCCTGGAGGCCAGGGTGCCCTTCGGGGATCTGGAATTCGTCAGATATGTGATGAGCCTGGACCCCGGGATGAAGGTGAACAGCTACGGCAAGGGAAAGTATCTTCTGAGGCACGCATTCGAAGGCCTGGGATATCTTCCCGACAACATCCTGTGGAGGGAGAAGGCTGCCTTCTCCGACGCCGTGGGACATTCCATGGTGGACTACCTTAAGGAATATGCCGAGGGGCTCTACACCAATGAGGAGTTTGAGAGGCTGAGGATGCGCTACGGCCACGCCCGGCCCTTCACCAAGGAATCCCTTCTGTACCGGGAGATATTTGAAAAGTACTATCCCGGACAGAGTGAGATGATAGACGATTTCTGGATGCCGAACCGCAGCTGGGAAGGCTGCGACGTGGACGATCCTTCCGCCCGCGTACTTTCCAACTACGGCGACAGCGGAAAATAATATAAGACATTAACGGAGGTAATTATGTGCGGTATCGTAGGCTACACCGGCACACAGAACGCGGCGCCCATCCTTCTGGAGGGGCTGAAAAAACTGGAATACAGGGGGTATGACTCCGCAGGCATCGCGGTGATGGACGCGGGGAGCATCTCTGTGAACAAGGTGAAGGGGAGGATAGCGAACCTTTGCGAAAGGACGGATGACGGATCCTCGGTCTCTGGCACCACCGGCATCGGACACACCCGTTGGGCTACCCACGGAGCTCCCACTGAGGAGAACGCCCATCCCCATCTTTCCAACGACGGGCGTTTCGCCATCGTACACAACGGCATCATCGAGAACTACATGAACCTTAGGGAGGAGCTGATCTCCGACGGATATGTCTTCCAGAGCGAAACGGACACGGAGGTGATAGTGCACCTTCTGGAGATGTACTACCGGGGGAACGTCAGGGACGCCCTTATAAGGACCGCGAACCGCCTCAGCGGATCCTATGCCTTGGGCGTCATATGCTCCGAGGAGCCCGGAAGGATCTACGCCGTGAGGGAGAAGAGCCCTCTTATCCTGGGACTGGGTATGGGGGAGAACTTCTTTGCCTCCGATGTCACAGCCCTGGTGAACCATACCAGAAACGTCATCTACCTGGAGGACGGAGAGTTCGCAGAGCTCACCCCCGAAGAGATCAGGGTTTTCGACGTAACAGGCAGGGAGCTCATTAAGACTCCTTCCCGCATCCTCTGGGACGTGCAGGCGGCGGAAAAGGGCGGCTACGAGCACTTCATGCTCAAGGAGATCATGGAGCAGCCCGCGGCTGTAAAAGCCACCATCGCGCCCCGCATCAGGGACGGAGCCGTGGTGTTCGAGGAGCTCAGGGACGTGGGTGAACTCATCAGCGGCGTCAGAAAGATCATCATAACCGCCTGCGGATCCGCCTACTACGCCGGATGCGCCGGCAAATATGCCCTGGAGAAGCTCACCCGCATCCCGGTAGAGGTGGTGCTGGCCAGCGAGCTGAGATATTCGGACCCGCTTATCGATTCCGAAACGCTTCTTATCGTCATCTCCCAGTCGGGGGAGACGGCGGACACAATAGCCGCCATGAAGGAATGCTCCCAGAGGGGAGCCAGGACCCTGGCGGTGGTCAACGTGGTGGGCAGCACCGTGGCGACCCTCGCCGACTATACGGTATATACCTGGGCAGGACCGGAGATAGCGGTGGCCACCACCAAGGGATACACAACCCAGGTGGCGGTGCTCTACATGCTCTCCGTATGCTTCGCCCGCGCTCTCGGACGGATCGGTGAAGAGGAAAAGATGCTGACGGAGGAACTGCAGCAGCTGCCGAGACTGATCCAGCAGGCCATCGACCTGAACCCGTCGATACCGCTTCTCGCGAAGAAATACCATGCGTCAAAGGCCCTTTTCTTCATCGGCCGCAACACCGACTACGCCGTGGCCCTGGAGGGCGCCCTTAAGATGAAGGAGATATCATATCTTCACGCCGAGGCCTACGCGGCCGGGGAACTCAAGCACGGCACCATAGCCCTGATAGAGGAGCACCAGCCCGTGGTGGCATTGTGCTGCAATCCCGATATCATGGAAAAGACCCTCTCCAACATCGTGGAGGTCAAATCCAGGGGAGCGGAGGTACTAGCCCTCACTTTCCGCAATAACCAAAAGATACTCTCCGTAGCGGACGATCTTCTATTCATACCCGCCGTGAGCGCTCTCTTTTCCGCTGTCCCGGAGATAGTCCCGCTGCAGCTTCTGGCATACCATGTGGCGAAGGAGAACGGCTGCGATATAGACAAGCCCAAAAATCTTGCAAAATCCGTCACCGTCGAATGATCTTCAATCATTCGGCAGTTTTTGATGTCTGGGAGGATAAAAAAATGGAAAAAGGAATTCAGCTGTATGAGGGAAAGGCAAAGAAGGTCTTTGCCACCGAGGATCCGGATCTGCTCATAGTCTCCTACAAGGATGACGCCACGGCCTTCAACGGCCTCAAGAAGGGGACAATCGAGGGAAAGGGAGTCATAAACAACACCATGAGCAACGCCCTTATGAAGCTGCTGGAGGAAAAGGGGATACCCACGCATTTCGTGGAGCAGCTCTCCGAAAGGGAGACCCTGGTAAAGAGGGTCAGCATAGTCCCGCTGGAGGTGATCGTCAGAAACATCTCCGCCGGCAGCTTCGCCAAAAACTACGGGGTCGAGGAGGGAATCGTCTTCGAAGAGCCGACGATAGAGTTCTCTTACAAGAACGACGCTCTCGGGGATCCGCTGCTAAACGGATACCATGCCATGGCTTTGGGGCTGGCTTCGAAGAAGGAGCTTGAGACGATAAGGGACCTGTCCTTCAGGATAAACGGGATCCTCAGGGAATTCTGGGCATCCTGCGGCGTGGACCTGGTGGATTTCAAGCTGGAATTCGGCAGGGACCACGGCGGAGACATCATCCTGGCGGACGAGATCAGTCCGGATACATCGAGGCTGTGGGATCACGGGACCAAAACGAAACTGGACAAGGACCGTTTCAGGCGGGATCTGGGAGGCGTGGAGGAAGCCTACGCCGAGATAATGGCAAGAGTACAAAGGAATCTGGAGGTGTGAGATGACGAACTGCGCGATAGTCGGGATCAACTGGGGAGACGAAGGAAAGGGAAGGATGGTTGACCTTCTGACCGAGGAGTATGACGTGGTGGTGCGCTACCAGGGAGGAGGCAACGCCGGGCATACGGTGGTGAACGAAAAGGGTAAGTTCGCCCTGCATCTTCTGCCTTCGGGGATCTTCAGGGACGGAGTGATGAACATCCTGGGAAACGGGACGGCACTGGATCCCGAGAACCTTCTGATCGAGATGAATGACGTACGCTCGAAGGGAGTTGAGCTTTCTCCCGAAAACATAAGGATCAGCGAGAGAGCGTCCCTGCTTATGCCCTGGCACCGTATCAGGGACGGAGCAGAGGAGGCCCGTCTCGCGGACAGGATGTACGGCTCCACCCAGCAGGGCATAGCCCCCTTCTATTCCGACAAGACCGCGAAGAAGACCATCCTCGCGGGAGAGCTCTTCTATCCCGAGGAGCTGAAGGAGCATCTGAAGGAGCTCCTGACATACGAGAACCTGATCCTGGGAGGAGTGTACGGCCATGAGAGCTTCTCATGGGAGGCTCTGGAGGAATGGCTGGAAAAGTACTGCGAGCCGCTGAAGAGTTATATCTGCGACACCGGGAAGCTTCTTGAGGAAGCGATGAAGGATGGCAAAAACGTCCTCTTCGAGGCCCAGCTGGGAGCTCTGAAGGATCTGGATTTCGGGATCTGCCCCTACACCACATCCTCCAATACCCTGGCTGCCTACGCTCCCATAGGATCGGGAGTGCCCTCCGTCCGTATCGATAAGACCGTCGGAGTGGTCAAGGCCTATTCGACATGCGTGGGCGAAGGACCCTTCGTTTCGGAGATGTTCGGGCAGGAGGCGGACACTCTCCGGGAGACGGGGGAGGAGTACGGCGCCAAGACCGGACGTTCCCGCAGGGTGGGGGCGCTGGATCTGGTGGCCACCCGCTACGGTGTGAGGATGCAGGCGGCGACGGAGATCGCCTTCACGAAGCTGGATATCCTAAGCTACATGGAAAAGATCCCCGTATGCGTCCGCTACAGGGTGAAGGGAGCGGAGACGGATGACTTCCCGTTCCCGGTACTGCTGGAAGGTGCAGAGCCGGTGATCGAATACGTGCCCGGATGGAACTGCGACATCTCCTCCGTCAGAAAGTGGGAGGACCTTCCGAAGGAGGCCAGGGATTACGTGGAGATGACTGAGAGGGCGATCGGCGTCCCCATCACATATATCTCGGTGGGAGCGGGCAGGGACGAACTGATCCGCAGATAAGAAGGAACACAAGGAGAACATCATGACAGACATATATGAATCACCTCTGGCCAGCCGCTACGCTTCGGAATACATGCTTTCCCTCTTCAGCGCAGACACCCGTTACCGCACCTGGAGAAGGCTCTGGACGGCCCTGGCTAAGGAAGAGAGC
>CADBPP010000193.1 GCA_902796565.1 uncultured Eubacteriales bacterium
GCATTCTCAAAGGTGGGGCCGATGGACATGACTTCACCTGTTGCCTTCATCTGGGTGCCCAGCTTCCTGGAGCTTGATGCAAACTTGTCGAAAGGCCATTTCGGGAACTTGAGGACTATGTAGTCCACAGCGGGCTCGAACCCCTTGAGTGTGTGGCCGCCTTCGATGTCCCCTATCTCATCCAGTGTATATCCCAGGGCCAACTTCGCAGTGATCCTGGCTATGGGATAAGCCGTGGCCTTCGATGCCAGGGCTGAGGAACGGGACACTCTGGGGTTCACCTCGATGACGGCATACTCACCGTTTTCGGGATGCAGAGCGAACTGGCAGTTGCATCCGCCTATGATGCCCAGAGCCTCCACGATATCCAGCGAAGCCTTCATGAGCATCTTCATCTCGGTTTCCGTGAGGGTGAGGGCCGGAGCCACCACCACGGAATCTCCCGTATGGACTCCCACGGGATCCACGTTTTCCATGGAGCATACGATGACACTGTTGCCCTCAGCGTCCCTCATGGTCTCGAATTCGATCTCCTTGTAGCCGGAGATGCACTTTTCCACCAGGATCTGGGTTATCGGCGACATGGCAAGGCCGTTGGAGGCTATCGTCACGAATTCTTCCTCGTTCTCGGCTATTCCGCCACCAGTGCCGCCCAGGGTGAATGCGGGACGGATTATCACGGGATAGCCGATCAGGCGTGCTGTCTTTAAAGCTTCCTCAAGGGTGGATGCGGTATCGGAGGGCACCACGGGCTGTCCTATGGCCTTCATGGTATCGACGAACATCTGGCGGTCCTCCGCCTTGTTGATGCCCTCCACCGGGGTCCCCAGCAGCCTTACGCCGTACTTTTCGAGGATACCGTCGCGGTCCATCTGCATGGCCATCGTAAGTCCCGTCTGGCCTCCCAGGGACGCGAGGATACCGTCGGGGCGCTCCTTGGCGATGATCCTCTCCAGGACCTCCTCGTTCAGGGCCTCCAGATATATCTCGTCCGCCATGGCGTTGTCCGTCATGATGGTGGCGGGATTTGAGTTCACAAGAACTGTCTCCACTCCCTCGTCCTTCAGGACACGGCAGGCCTGGGTCCCGGCGTAGTCGAACTCGGCCGCCTGGCCGATGACTATGGGACCGCTTCCTATCATCAGTACTTTTTTGATGCTGGTATCTCTGGGCATGTGTATGCCTCCTGGTTAAAAATGTTTTTCTTTACGGTTCGGGACACAGGCACGCGGCCATGACGGCCTTGATGGTATGCATCCTGTTATGGGCCTCCGGGAACACCACGGAACGCTCCGAACGTATCACTTCATCCGTGACCTCCATGCTTGTGAGGCCGAAACGATCATGGATCTGTCTGCCGATCTCGGTCTCCAGGTCATGGAAGGAAGGCAGACAGTGCATGAACACAGCGTTGCCGGCGGCCTGCTCCATCAGATCCTGAGTGACTGCGTAGGGAGAGAGCTCTTTTATCCGCTCCTCCCAGACGGAAGGATCCTCGCCCATTGACACCCAAACGTCCGTATAGATGACGTTGGCGTCCTTTACGGCTTCACAGGGATCCTCGATGAATTCCAGGACAGCTCCGCTTTCCGAAGCGATCTTTTTGCATTCGGAGACGAGGGAGGCATCCGGGAAATACTTCTTCGGTGAACAGGCGACGAAGTGCATGCCCATCTTCGCGCATCCCACCATCAGGGAATTGCCCATGTTGTTCTTAGCGTCCCCCATGAACACCAGCTTGATGCCGTCGGTGGTGCCGAAGACTTCCCTGATGGTCATCAGATCCGCCAGTATCTGGGTGGGATGGAACTCGTTGGTGAGTCCGTTGAAAACGGGCACTCCCGAATAGTCCGCGAGGGCCTGTACCCTTTCCTGGCCGTAGCCCCGGTACTCTATACCCTCAAACATGCCTCCCAGGACCCGTGCGGTATCCTCGATGGATTCCTTCTTCCCGATCTGTGACGCTGACGGATCGAGATACACGCTGTGCATCCCCAGATCGGCCGCGGCCACTTCAAAGGCGCAGCGTGTCCTGGTGGAGGTCTTCTCAAAGATAAGGGCGACGTTCTTGCCCTCGCAGATCCTGTGGCGTATTCCCAGGTCCTTTTCCTTTTTGAAACGGTCCGCCAGCTCCAGAAGATATACTATCTCTTCCTTGGAGAAGTCAAGAAGCTTAAGAAAGCTCTTCCGGTACAATGTGTTCGTCATGCGTTCGCCTCCAGTACGGTAAGGATCGTATCCACTGCATTTTGAAGCACATCCATGGGGATGTTCAGGGCGGGAAGGAGCCTGAGCTTATCCTTCGCGGTAAGGGCCAGGACGCCCTTGTCGATGAGCAGGTTCATGATGGTCCCCAGATCTCCCGAGGGTTTGATCCCGGCCATAAGGCCCATTCCGGCAAAAGACGTGACGCCTTTGGCTCCGGTGAAGGACTGCTTAAGATATTCACCCTTTTTCTTCACCTCCGCGAGGAATTCCGGAGTGAGCCTCTCTATAACGGTAAGTGCTCCGGCGCAGGCAATGGGGTTCCCTCCGAACGTGGAGCCGTGGTCACCGGGAGAGAAGATATTTTCCACCTTCTCACCGAGAAGGCACGCTCCGATGGGAAGGCCTCCCCCGAGGCC
>CADBPP010000194.1 GCA_902796565.1 uncultured Eubacteriales bacterium
GATATCGTTCCTATTCTTCTCTCGTTATCTGACATGAATGATTCCTTTCCGCGGAGGCCGGGACCGAGCACAGATGCAGCGGCATACGGTTCCGCATATGAAAAATACCTATAAAATTTACCATCATTGACCGTTATTGTCAATATATTATAAGGCAGAAAGAAGAATTCGAATGCATGAAACGAACTATATTAAGCACAGGCAGGATTCTTCCTTATTACTTAAGAAACGCCCCCGGGTCCATCCCGGAGGCGAAGCCGTCCTCATGAGCGCTTCCAGCCCTCACCGAAGTCCCTGCTGGCTCCCTTCGGCGTGAACTGGGCGGAATTCAGTCCCGCAGTGCCGCTTCCCGGGACGATGGTGCCGTCCGGCTGTCTCCCGAGCCATGGCCTGAGAAGGCCCTCCGCCTTCGGGCGGGATTCGGCCTCGCTCCTTCTTCTTGAGAACAGCCACTCGAAGGTATAGGGCAGACGGTACGCGTACTTCCATGTGGACATATGGGTGCCGCGGGTGAGGATTATCCTGCTGATCCCTCCCCCCGGGAGCGATGTATCTCTGTCAAGGAGCTCCCGCTCCAGCCTCTGCTGCTCCTCCAAAGGAAGATACGGATCCCACCCCGCCGAAGAGACCGGAGCGCCGGCGGCGGCGAAGTACTCCTGGGCGTAGTCCCATTCTCCCGACGCCATCACATCGTCTGCGCAGGTCACCGCCAGGACGTTGTCGTCGGATATCATGTAATACCAGTTCGGATAGTTTTCCCTGTCCAGCCCGAAGCCGGAAAAGCTCACCGGATCGTTCTCAGGGCTCCTGGCGGGGGCTCCGCCGTGCTGGAAGTCCTTGTCGTAGCTGGAGGACCACTGGGATCCCGCCACAGCGATGCCGGCGAAGAAGTTGTCCCTCTGGGAAGCCATGTACAGCGCCGCCATCCCGCCCATGGACTGTCCGGTGGCATATATCCTCTCCCGGTCGATATATTCCCCGTAGCGTTGCAGGACGTCATCGATGAGCTGCCAGATGGCGGGATTGGCCTCGCTGGAGGCGACCAGGTCATCGGTGGTCCGCCTTATCTCCTCTATCTGGGGGACGATCACGATGGATGGATCCTTTTCCTGAACGGCCTTGGAGGACAGTATCACTGCGGCCCTGGAGGAAGTGAGAGCGGCCATCGGATCCTCGTCATTGGCTCCGGCGTGCTCCATATGTATCACGAGGCATATCCTGCCCCTGTTTGATTCCATCACGTCCCTTCCGGGAACATAAATGGCGTAGGGAAGTATGAAATCGTGATATTTCCCGTCATACTCGCTGTAGCAGTCCTTCGCCGGGAAGCCTCCCCTGTCCTTGTAGCAGAGGGTCCAGCCGGAGCCCTCACCGAACTCGGGAAGAAGGATGCTTTCCTTGTCAGCCACCGCCTCCGGCTCGCCCCTCCTGAAGGGATTGTCCGAAGGGATCATCCGGAAGTTGGCGAACACGTCATCGGAAGGTCCGATCTCTGTTCCGTCCTGGCACCTGAGAGTGCCCGCCTGCTTCGCGCTGACCGCCATGCTGGAGGTATATGAAAGGTTCTGTCCGGAAAGCATGTATTCCGTATTGACCCTGAGCACCACGAATCTTCCGGGACAGACGCGCCCTGTATCCCTGCATTCATCGGTGACATATGCCCCGGTGAGACATCCTTCGTTTCCGGGGATACCGTCGAAGTCCAGTTCGATCGCCCCGCCGAAGCCCTTTTCCCTCTCCTGCATCATGACGTAATCGTCTATGATGAAGCAGTCCGTAAGATCCTGACCCGGATCGATCTCCCTGTCATATTCCAGGATAACAGCCGAGACTTTCGCCCCCTCAAGGTCCACATATCCCCACGCGAAGATGCCCTTTACGGTCTCTTCCGCCGTTGTCATTCTTTCTTCCGTCATTTTATCCACTCTCTCGAAAATCGTTTTCCTGCATAGGGCAGGTCCCTAAAAAAGGGCGCGATAAACGCGCCCGTAAATATCCGCTTCGATCAGAGCTCTTCCGCGTTGACGAACTGGCTCGTCCACAGCTGTGCGTAGAATCCGCCCGCTTCCAGCAGTCCCTCATGGGTGCCGGACTCGACGATGTCTCCGTCCTTCATGACCAGTATCACATCGGCGTTGCGGATGGTGGAAAGCCTGTGGGCTATGGTAAATGAAGTCCTTCCCTTCGTAAGGGCGTCCATGGCGTCCTGAACGATCTGTTCCGTTCTGGTATCGACGGAACTCGTAGCCTCGTCCAGTATCAGCAAAGGAGCGTTCCTTATCATTGCCCTGGCAATGGTGATCAGCTGCCGCTGTCCCGCGGAAAGATTGCTGTCATCCGTGAGCACCGTGTCATATCCGTCCGGCAGAGAACTGATGAAGTGGTGCAGTCCCACCGCCTTGCAGGCTTCCACCACCTGCTCGTCGGTGACTCCCTTCATGCTGTATACGATATTGTCCTTTATGCTGCCCTCGAAGAGCCATGTGTCCTGGAGCACCATGCAGAACTGATCATGCACGTTCTCCCTGGGAACATCCCGGGTATTGACGCCGTCGATGGTGATCGTGCCGGAATCTATGTCGTAGAAGCGCATCAGCAGGTTCACCATGGTGGTCTTTCCGGCTCCGGTGGGACCGACTATGGCCACCTTCTGTCCGGGCTTGATCTCCGCAGAGAAGTCGTGGATGACCGGTTTGTCGGGAACATATCCGAAGTGGACATGATCGAAGTTCACCAGGCCGTCGACGTTGCTCAGCAGGTTCGGCTTCGCGCTCTCGTTCTCCATCTCTTCCTCGCCGAGGAAGCTGAAGATCCTCTCCGCAGCCGCTGTGGCGGACTGTACGCTGGTGGCCGCCTGGGCTATCTGGCCGAGGGGCTGGGTGAACATCTTCACGTAGAGGATGAACGCTATGACGGTACCGAAACGGATCACGCCGTTACGGACCATGATGGCGCCGAGGACGCAGATGGCGACATATCCCGCGTTGGAAAGGAATTCCATTACAGGGCGCATGATGCCGCTGATGAACTGGCTCTTCCAGTTGTTCTCATACAGGTGACGGTTCAGTATCTCGAATTCCTCGATGGACTGGGCCTCGCCGTTGTAAGCCTTGACTATCACATGGCCGGCGTACATCTCCTCGATATGTCCGTTGATCAGTCCGAGGTAGGTCTGGCGGCGGGTGAAGAACTTCTGCGAACGGCTGATGACTATCTTCATCATGAAGAATCCGGAAAGCGAGCATACGATGGCGATGCCGCTGAGGGTCACGTTCGTAAGGAGCATCATTATCAGGCAGCCCAGGAAGGTGGTCATGGATGAGACTATCTCGCTGGCCGCGTGGTTGAGGCTCATGCCTATGGTGTCGACGTCATTGGTGACACGGCTGAGAAGATCTCCGAATGAAGACGAGTCGAACCTCCTGAGGGGGATCCGGTTGAGTTTCTTCGAGATCTCGTTTCTCATGTAGCGCATGGTGTTCTGGGTGGCGTTCGTCAGCACCAGGCTCTGCACCAGGGAGATCAGCGAGCTTCCCAGATAGAAGCACATGACCAGTACGGAGATCCTTATGATCCCGCTGAGGTCCATCCTGCCGGAGGACATGCCGTCCTCGATGAGGTTCGTGATCTTCCTCATGTTGTCGGGTCCGAACAGCTGCAGCAGGACTCCGACTATCGCGCATGTAAATGCTATGGCATACTGGGGCAGGAACACTCTGAGGTATGAAAGGAGCTGTTTGATGGTCCCCTTGAAGTCTCTCGGCTTCTCGTTGACCCTCATTCTGCCTCCGCCGCCCTGTCTTATCTTGGCTTCTCCAAGCTTATACTCATTTTTGGCCATTACTGCAGTTCCTCCTCTGAAAGCTGAGTGTAGGCGATCTGACGGTAGACCTCACAGTCCTTCATCAGTTCGCTGTGGGTACCCATACCCACCATTTTGCCTTCATCCAGGACGATGATCCTGTCGGCGTCCCTTATGGTACCGATACGCTGCGCGACTATAAGGGTCGTGGCACCCTGGGTGTATTCCTTCAGAGCCGCTCTGAGGGTACGGTCAGTCTGGTAGTCCAGAGCTGAGAATGTATCGTCGAAAATGTAGATCTCCGGATCTCTGAAGATGGCTCTCGCGATGGAGAGGCGCTGCTTCTGACCTCCGGATACGTTCGTTCCGCCTCTTGTGATCTCGGCGTCATAGCCGTCATCCAGGGCTTCCACGAAGTTCTTGGCCTGAGCGACCTCCACGGCCTTCTTTATCTTTTCCCTTGTCTCTTCTTCATCGTATGTATTGAAGCTGCTGCCGTAGTCCACGTTGTCCGCGATGGTACCGGTGAAGAGCACCGCCCTCTGGGGAGCGTATCCCACCAGGGCCCTGAGGGCTTTCTGATCGTATTCCCTCACGTCGACTCCGTCCACCAGCACCTCTCCTTCCCGTACGTCATAGAAACGCGGGATGAGGTTGACCAGGGATGTCTTGCCGCTTCCCGTGGCTCCGATGAATGCCACGGTCTCTCCCTTTTTAGCCGTGAAGCTGATGTTTGAAATGACATCGCCCTCGGTACCGGGATAACGGAAGCTGACGTTTCTGAATTCCACTGTGCCTTCTTCGCCTTCGAGGCCCTTCATGCGTTCTCCGTCGGTGATGCTGGGCTCGGTATCCAGCACCTCGAGAAGTCTCTCGCAGCATACCGTGGCCCTCGGGATGGTATTGAAGATCATGTTCAGGCTCATGAAGCTGAACAGGATCCTTCCGGCGTAGTTGGAGAACACCACCATCTCTGAGAATGTGGTCAGGGCTTCGCCGGTGCCCAGCATCCTGGAGATGATGAAGGCTCCCACGAGGTAGATGCCCACGTTGAGTCCGTTATGCACGAAGCGCATGGTGGGGTGCATGACAGCCATCGCATAGTGTGCCTGCAGGGCGTTGTTCGTCAGGTTGTCGTTGGCCTGGGCGAACTTGCCTTCCTGGTATTCCTCGGCGTTGTATGCCCTGATGACCCTGATGCCGGTGAGGTTCTCACGGGTGGCTCGGTTCAGATCGTCTGTAAGAGTCTGCATCCGTCTGAAACGCGGATGAGCGTACTTGATGACGTAGATCACCGCCAGGATGACGATGAACACGGCTCCAGATGTGACCGCCGTCCACTCCCAGTGCTTGCCCCAGATCTTGATCAGCGCGATCGTGACCGTGATGGGCACCCTGATGACCATGGTGAAGCCTCTGGACACGAAGTTCTGGATCTGCTGCACGTCGTTCGTGGAACGGGTGATCAGCGATGCGGTCGAGAAGCGGTCGATCTCTTCCAGGGAGAAGCTCTCCACCTTATGGAAGATGTCGCTTCTCAGATGCATCGAGAAGGTGGCCGCCAGGCGGGAACTGACAAAGCCCGCGCAGAACGAGATGCACATGCTGAGCACCGCGCATGCCAGCATCATTCCGCCCGCTCTTACGATGTCGGAGACAGCGCTTCCTTCTGTCTTTACCAGTCTCGTTATCTCCGACATATAATCCGGGATCTTAAGATCCGTCCAAACCTGGAAAATCACCAGGCAGAAGCTGCAGCACATAAGTATGACTTCTGTGCGCCGCATTCTTTTGATAATCCTTATCATTGACATGTGTGCAATAAACCCCCTGTATTCAGTGAATTATTCTTTCCAGGATATCTCCCAGTTTCTGTTTGTCAGCATCCTCCAGGGCCTCCAGCAGCTTTGAGGCAGTCTGTTTCCTGATCTCAATGAGCTTCTCACAGTCGCCGCGGCCCTTGTCCGTAATGAACACCTGCTGCTCCCTCTTGTCGGTGGAGCTTCGCTTCCTTTCGATCATTCCGGCATTTTCCAGTTTTTCAAGAACTCCGGTGAGAGACTGGGGCCTGACGTCCATGCGCAGGGCCAGTTCCTTCTGGGACATGCCGTCGGCTCTGACCAGATGGTGCAGGATCCTTCCTCCCCCCTTGATGCCCTTGTAGCCGCTCTCTTCCAGTACGCGGTGGAAGAGCCTGCGGTATTCACCGCTTATACGGGCTATCTTTTCCAGCAGATTGATATCCTCCATTTTGTATTCCTTCCGGGATATATTTATAAGATACCTTATGTTAAAGCGTATTAACATAAGGTATCTTATTATATGCATATTTTACTAAATCCATTTCTTCAAGTCAATACGGACAACATCATTTTTTACAGAAAAAAACGTGTTCCTATGAAGGGAACACGCTCTTTCGATCATTCTGTCTCTGAAGGGGCAGCTTTTTTCTTTTTGGCATATTTCAGCTTTACATGGTCCATGACTCCCGCGGGATCGTCCACCGCCCCGGGCGTCACGACGATCTCCTCAAGGCCCTCCATGTCCGGAGCGGAGAACATTATCTCCTGCATGACCTTTTCTATGATGCTCTTGAGGCCCCTCGCGCCGGTCTTGAGCTCGATGGCTGTGGAGGCGATCTTCCTTACGGCCTCATCCTCAAAGGTGAGCTTTATCCCGTCCATTCCCAGAAGCTCGGTGTACTGCTTGAGTATGGAGTTTTTGGGCTCGGTCATGATCCTGACAAGGGTATCCTCGTCGAGACCGCTGAGTCCCGCGATCACCGGCAGACGTCCCACCAGCTCCGGGATCAGTCCGTAGCGGACCATGTCCTGGGGCGTGACCATCTTCAGCAGCTCGTCCGTTTCCTTATCGCCGTTGTCCATGATGTTCGCCTCGAAGCCCAGGGACTTGGTAGCGATCCTGGACTGTATGATCTTGTCCAGTCCGTCGAAGGCTCCTCCGCAGATGAACAGGATGTTCGTGGTATCGATGGGTATGAACTCCTGCTGGGGATGCTTTCTCCCTCCCTGGGGAGGAACGTTGGCCACGGTGCCTTCCACTATCTTCAGAAGGGCCTGCTGGACACCCTCGCCGGATACGTCCCTTGTTATGGACACGTTCTCACCCTTGCGGGCTATCTTGTCTATCTCGTCCACGTAAATGATGCCGTACTGGGCGCGGTCCACGTCGTAGTCCGCCGCCTGTATGAGCCTGAGAAGGATATTCTCCACATCCTCCCCCACGTATCCCGCCTCGGTGAGGCTGGTGGCGTCCGTTATGGCAAAGGGCACATCCAGGGCTTTGGCCAGGGTCTGGGC
Source organism: uncultured Eubacteriales bacterium (assembly GCA_902796565.1). GTDB lineage: Bacteria > Bacillota > Clostridia > Eubacteriales > Anaerofustaceae > RUG14186. Next base: position 7,123 of record CADBPP010000194.1, read on the forward strand.
AAGATACGTCTTGCCGCTGCCGGTGGGGCCCACCAGAAGGATGTTGCTCTTTACGATCTCGGTCTCGGATTCCATCCTGTGGTTGATGACCCTCTTGTAATGGTTGTACACCGCCACGCTGAGGGCTTTCTTGGCGTCGTCCTGCCCGATGACGTACTCGTCCAGGACCGCCTTGATCTCGGAGGGCTTCTTCACGCTTTCGAGGGTGAAGCCCGACGGATGCTCATGTCCGTCATGACGCCCGCCAAAGGGATCGTCATCTCCGTAAAAGTGCTGGTAGAGCACATATACGCATTCGTCGCAGATGGCTCCGTAGGGGGTGACCACCAGGTCGCCGGCCTCGCTCTGGGGCTTTCCGCAGAATGAGCATCTCACTTCATCTTTTTCTCTGCTCATAGGCTACCTCTTTTCCATGACCCTGTCGATCAGCCCGTATTCCAGGGCTTCGGCGCTGCTCATGAAATTGTCCTTTTCCGTATCCGCGGCGATGGTCGCAAGGTCCTTTCCCGTCCTTTCGGAAAGGATGGCGTTGAGGGTCTCCCTGGTCCTGAGGAGCCTTCTCGTATAGATCTCCACATCGGTGCTCTTTCCCTGGGCTCCCCCGAGGGGCTGGTGGATCATTATCTCGCTGTTGGGAAGGGCGTACCTCTTGCCCTTCGCTCCGCTGGCCAGAAGCAGGGCTCCCATAGAAGCCGCCTGTCCTATGCAGATGGTGGAAACATCGCATGCGATGAAGTTCATGGTGTCATAGATCGCCAGGCCCGCAGTGACGCTTCCGCCGGGACTGTTGATGTACAGGCTTATATCCTTCTTCGAGTCATCGGCCTCGAGGAACAGAAGCTGCGCCACCACCAGGTCCGCGGTCTCCTCGGTGATCTCTCCGGTAAGCATGATGATGCGGTCCTTGAGAAGTCTGGAATAGATATCGTAGCTGCGCTCCCCCTTTGAGGTCTGCTCCACGACCATGGGTATCAAACTCATTGTATTTCCTCCTTGTTCAAAATGATCCCGTCATCCGTGACGGGATCATGCATTTTCTGTAATATGTCAGGATTATTCCGCTGCCTCTTCCTTGGCCTTCTTCTCCTCCTTTGAGGTGTCGGCCTTGCTGAGCAGGAAGTCGATGAGCTTCGAGCGCTTGATGCCGGTCATGACATAGTCCTTGAGATAATCCTTCTCCTCGCACTCCTTCTTGAAGTCCTCGACGCTCTGGCCCATGCGGGAAGCGTATGTCTCGCACTCCTTGTCGAATTCCTCGTCGGACACGGGCAGGTCTTCCTTCTTCAAGATCTCCTCCACGATGAGCTCGGTGCGCAGGTCTCTGTCGGCCTGGCGTCTGAAGACTCCCATGAACATCTCATTGGCCTGCGCCTGATCCTCGATGCCGCTCTGCAGCGCAGCGAACTTGTAGTAGGTCTCGGGATCGATGCCGCGGCTCTGTATCTGCGCGTCATTGTCCTCCTTGAGAGCCATGGCCCTTTCCTCAACGTATCTGGGGGGCAGGTCGATCTCGGTCTTGTCCAGAAGCTCCTCGAAGATCTTGTTGGCCGCGTTGTCCCTGAGTTCCTTGGTCTTGCTCTCCTTGATCTCCTCCTTGAGGTGCGCCTTCATGTCCTCGAGATTCTCGTATCCGAGATCGATGGCGAATTCATCGTCAGCCTCGGGGTAGATCTTTCTCTGGACAGCCTTGACCTCGCACTTGAAGACGGCATCCTTGCCCTTGAGGTTCTCGGCGTGATACTCCTCGGGGAACGTGACCTTGACGTCGACCTTCTGTCCGGCCTTCTTGCCGATCAGCTGATCCTCGAATCCGGGGATGAAGGTATCGCTGCCCAGCACCAGGGAGTAATCCTCTCCCTTTCCGCCCTCGAAGGCTACTCCGTCCACAAAGCCCTCGAAGTCGATGATCACGGTATCATCCTTCTTGCTCTTTGTGTCGTCGAGAGTCTCAAGACGGGAATCCTTTTCCTGCAGATCCTTTATCTTTGCGTCGAGATCCGCCTTCTTGAAGGTGTACTTCAGGGGGCCGACCTTGATGCCCTTGTATTCAGCCAGCTCGAACTGGGGATGAAGGGCAATGTCCACGGTGAGCACGGCTCCGTTGTCGCCCACCTCGTTGATCTCCACCAGTGTGGGGGAAGCGACGGCGTCGAATTCTCCTTCCTTGAGGCATGCGCCGTAGGCATCGGGGAAGCACTCGTCGATGGCGTCCTCATAGAACACTCCCTTGCCGTATCTCTGCTCGATGATGGCCAGGGGAGCCTTGCCCTTTCTGAATCCGGGTATATTGAAACGGCTCTTGTTGCGGTTGTAGACCTTGACTATCGCTCTGTCGAAATCCTCCTTCGGGATCGTGAGCTTTACTCTTGCTACATTCTTTTCGTTGGAAACAAGCTCAAAAGTCATTTTATTCTCCTATCTTTCTATTCGCTTTGTCAACTTGTATATAATATCACATTTCATTTTCGTAAGAAAATATAAATGCCACATTATTTCAATTTGTATCCCCCGTCTCGCCCTCCTGTCCGGCTTCGTCCTGACCGGCGAGATCCCCGGCAGGGACGTATTCATGGAATAGCTCCGCGGGCACGGAGCACCTCATCACCGCGAGGCCGTGTTCCAGCGACACGATGTCCTCAAAGACCTCCAGCGTGACGATCCTGCCGTCGGAAAGCAGGAGCTCTCCCCAGCAGAGGGGCTCCCCATCCGGCATGGCGGCCGGATACTGCCGGTCCAGCTGAGAGAGCAGCCCGGAAAGAAGAGCCTCATCCTCGGTGACGCACACGTCGTGCACCATGGAATAGTAGGGCTCGCCGCTAAAGGTGAACAGATGCAGCGACACCGCTTCGGCATCTGAAAGCCCCAGCTTCAGATAATCGCTCTGGGCGGAGGATACCGGCACGGACACGATGATAAGGGCTATCAGAGCCGCCCAGATGAGAAGCCTTGCGGCGAGGCCCCGTCCGTCAGACCAGTTCGAGGTATTCATCGTATGTGCACATCTTGTCGCGGATGCCGTCGGGAGTTATCTCGATGATCCTGTTGGCCACGGTCTGGACGAACTCATGGTCATGGCAGGAGAACAGGACGATCCCCTTGAAGTCGATGAGGCCGTTGTTGAGGGCCGTGATGCTCTCGAGGTCCAGGTGGTTTGTGGGCTGGTCCATCACCAGCACGTTGGAACCGAACATCATCATCCTGGAGAGCATGCATCTTACCTTTTCCCCTCCGGAAAGCACCCTGACGGGCTTGAAGACCTCCTCCTGGGAGAAGAGCATCCTGCCCAGGAAGCTCCTCAGATAGGTCTCGGTGGTGTCCCTGGCATACTGCTCCAGCCATTTGAGGATGGTGAGATCCCCGTCGCTGAAGTAGGCGGAATTGTCTATCGGGAAGTAGCTGGTGGAAACGGTGCTGCCCCACTTGAAGGTCCCCTCATCCGGCTCCAGCTCTCCCATGATGATCCTGAAGAGGATCGTCGGGGCCAGGTCGTTGTCGCCGATGAAGGCGATCTTGTCGTCCCGGTTCACCCTGAAGCTGACATTGTTCAGGAGCTTCACGCCGTCCACGGTCTTGGAGATGCCCTCAACGGTGAGGATCTCCTTGCCGGGCTCGCGGTCCATCTCGAATCCCACCCAGGGATAGCGGCGGGAGGAGGCGGGCAGCTGCTCGATCTGGATCTTCTCCAACAGCTTCTTTCTGGAAGTGGCCTGGCGGGACTTGGACTTGTTGGCGGAGAAGCGGGCTATGAAGGTCTGCAGCTCCTTTATCTTGTCTTCCTTCTTCTTGTTCTGGTTCTTTATCATCCTCTGGATAAGCTGGGACGAGTCGTACCAGAACTCGTAGTTTCCGATGTACAGCTTGATCATGCCGTAGTCGATGTCCACGATGTGGGTGCATACGGCGTTGAGGAAATGCCTGTCATGGGACACCACTATCACCGTGCCCGGGAAATCGATGAGGAATTCCTCCAGCCAGTTGACCGACGCGATGTCGATACCGTTGGTGGGCTCGTCCAGCAATATGATGTCGGGGTTCCCGAAAAGGGCCTGGCAAAGAAGTATCTTGACCTTCTCCTTCTCACCGAGGCTCGACATCTGGCGGTACAGAAGGTCGTCGGACAGCCCGAGGCCCTGCAGGAGCCTGGCGGCGTCGGACTCGCTGTTCCAGCCGTCCAGCTCGGCGTACTCGGCCTCCAGCTCGCTGGCCAGTATTCCGTCCTCCTCGGTGAAATCCTCCTTGGCGTACAGCGCGTCCTTCTGGCACTGAATCTCATAGAGCCTTTCATTGCCCATGACTATGGTGTCCAGCACCGTGTAGTCCTCGTAGGCGTAGTGATCCTGCTTGAGGACGGACATCCTCTCGTTTTCGGATTTGGACACGGTACCGGTGGTGGGCTCCATCTCCCCCGCGAGGATCTTCAGAAGGGTGGACTTTCCGGCGCCGTTGGCGCCGATGATGCCGTAGCAGTTACCGCTGTTGAAGACGATGTTTCCCTCCTTGAAAAGGGTGTCAGCTCCGAAGCTGACGCTCAAATCTGTTATCTGCAGCATGATATTCTCCGTTTTTTAAATAATGTTACCTATGAATGTTTTTCTGTGTATCGGGCTCGGCCCGTACTTTTTCAGGGCTTCGATGTGCTCCGCCGTGCCGTATCCCTTGTTGGAAGAAAGGTGATACTCCGGATACAGGCTGTCGTACTCGTACATCATATGGTCCCTGGTGACCTTGGCCACTATGCTGGCGGCGGCGATGGAATACACCTTCGCGTCCCCCTTGATGATGCTGCGCTGGGGGATATCGGTATCCACCTTCAGCGCGTCCAGCAGTACGAATGCCGGCTTCACTTTTATTCGGGACAGGCTCTCCTCCACCGTGCGGATGGTCGCCCTGAGGATGTTAATCTCGTCTATCACATCAGGTCCCGCCACCCCCACTTCGCAGGCGACGGCGTTCTGGGTGATGATCCTGAAGAGCTCCTCCCTTTTCTTTTCCGTGAGTTTCTTCGAATCGTTGATCCACAATTCGCTGAAGTCCTCCGGGAGTATCAGGGTGCAGCTCACCACCGGGCCGCACAGGGGCCCCCTTCCCGCTTCATCCACGCCGGCGACGGGGCTGATCCCGCTTTCGATCAGTTCGGTCTCCATACGGCGCATCTGCCCGATCCTCTCCCGTTCCCTCAGAAGGGATGCGATCCTCTTTTCCAGTGAGGAGGCGAGCTTTCTGACGCCTTCCCTGGGATCCTGCCCCATCATCCGGGCAAGCTCCTCCAGTTCCTCCGGGGAAGCGGCGGAAGCCTCCTCCCTGAGCTCTCTGAGGCTCATCAGCGAAATATCCTTTTTCAGCATCGCTCCACCCCGGGCATGCACATCATGACCTTTCCGATGGTCCCTGCGCGGAACTCGTCTATCACGGTGGAGGCGCATCTTTCATAATCGTATTCCCCTCCCTTAAGGATGAAGCCCCGTTTTGAGGCGATGGCTTCATAGATCTGAAGGGGGCTCATGCCGCCGATGTCTATCCTGTAGCGCTCCGAAAGAAGCGAAGGATAATTCCGGGACATGAAATCTATTATCTCCAGTGCCAGGTCCTCCCTATCGAGGATGGTGTCCTTGACGCATCCGATGGAGGCCAGGATCACTCCGTCTTCGGGCTCGACGAACTTCGGAGGCAATACTCCCGGGGTATCCAGCAGGTAGAACTCATCGGAGCGTATCCAGTTGGTGCCCCTGGTCACGCCGGGGATGTCCCCCGTCTTCGCGCTCCCCTTGCGGCACAGGGTGTTTATGAGAAGGGACTTGCCCACATTGGGGATGCCCGCCACGATAGCCCTGGCTTCACGTTCGAACTTGAAGGTCTTCTTCAGGGCCTTGAGGTAAGCCGTGACCTGGGAGATGCCCTCCCGGCTGACGCAGTCTGTGAAGAACACGTCATCCCCTCTGTCCCTGTAATAGGCCCGCCACTTTTCGATGCCCGCCGGATCCGCCAGGGACATCTTGTTGTAAACGGTGATGCGTCTCTTGCTGCCGATGCTTTTGTAGAAGTCCGCGTTGACGCTCTTTTCCGGAGCCCTGGCGTCCCCCACTATTATCATCACATCGGCCTTGGAGGTCTCCTCCCTGATCTTCCTCTCGGCCTTGGCCATGTGGCCGGGATACCACTGGATCTGCATCAGCAGACCTCCCCCGAGGTCAGGATGCCGGTGAGGATCTCGCCCAGGGAAGCGGAGGCGGAAACGATGTTGTTCCTGAACTCGTCCTCCCTCTCATCCTCGGAGCTGTCCCCGTCGCTGATGCCCTTGACCGCGGCGAATTCCGTGCCGTTTATAAGGCAGCACTCGGCAATGGCGGCGCACTCCATCTCGCAGCAGGCGGCCGGTCCGAACTGCCCGATGAGGAGCTTCTTTTCATCCGAGGATACGATCACCCTGTCCCCGGAAAGGACCCTTCCGAAGACCACGTTGCCGTAGGAGGAGTACTTCCTCCGGGCGGCGTCCAGGAATCTTTCTGAGCATTTCATCTCCACCACTCCCAGCTCGCACTGCTCTCCCTTTCTGTAGCCGAAGGCGGACGCGTCGAAATCGTGCTGTACGATATCCTCCGCCACCACCACCGTGTTGACCCTTAAGGAATCATCCATCGAGCCGGATGTGCCTATGGAGATCACCATCGACGGACGGAAGGCGTCTATGATCTTCTGGGCGCAGATGGCGGCGGCCACCTTCCCGGTACCGCAGATGCCCGTGACGATGTCCGTGCCCGAAAGGACGTAGCGCCTGAAGGTGAAAACACCCTGCTTCACGTCTTCGATATGCTCGGCTTTGTCCAGGAACTGGAATTCGCTCTCCATGGATGCGATCACTGCTATCATAGTCAATTCTCCTTTTGGGGCTCATAATGCCCCTGAGAATAAATTATACCATATGTCAGCGCCTTTTGTGGTATAATTCACTTAATCAACAGACTGCGGAGCGTGCGTTTTTATGAACATGTACGAAATCATAACAAAGAAAAAACAGGGGCTGCCCCTTACGGCGGAGGAGATAGGATTCTTCGTCTCCGGTGTGACGGACGGAAGCATCCCCGACTATCAGACCAGCGCCCTTCTCATGGCCATCTGTCTTAGGGGGATGGACGATGAGGAGACGTTCCTTCTCACCGACGCCATGACCCATTCGGGAGACACCCTGGATCTTTCCGCGATCGAGGGCATCAAGGCCGACAAGCATTCCACCGGAGGCGTGGGCGACAAGACCACGCTGGTGCTGGCGCCCATGCTGGCCTGCTGCGGCCTCAAGGTGGCCAAGATGAGCGGCAGGGGCCTCGGACACACCGGAGGCACCATAGACAAGCTGGAGAGCATTCCGGGCTTTTCCACCTCCATGTCCGACGACGACTTCATCAGGACGGTGCGCGAGCACGGCATCACAGTGGTGGGACAGACTGCGGACCTGGCCCCCGCTGACAAGAAGCTGTATGCCTTAAGGGACGTCACCGCTACCATCGACAACATTTCCCTTATAACATCATCCATCATGAGCAAGAAGCTGGCCTGCGGGGCCGACTGTCTCGTACTGGACGTCAAGACCGGCAGCGGCGCCTTCATGAAGACGGTGGACGACGCCAGGCAGCTGGGGAGAAAGATGGTGGACATCGGCAGAAGGGCCGGGAAAAAGGTGGGCTGCGTCATCAGCGACATGAACCAGCCCCTGGGCACCCATGTGGGCAACGCCATCGAGGTCAATGAGGCCGTGGAGACCCTCAGGGGCCGCGGCTCGGAGGAGCTGAGGCATCTGTGCCTCGTACTGGGAAGCGTTCTGCTGGTGAATGCCGGCATAGCAAAGGACCGCGCCGAATCCGAGGGCATGCTCTCCGCGAGCCTCGATTCCGGAAGGGCCCTCTCCAAGTTCATGGAGTTCGTCACGGCCCAGGGCGGGGACACCTCCGTATTCGACGGGGAGCGTCTTCTTCCCGTGGCGCCCCTCAGTATGGACGTGCTCTCCCCCGCGGACGGGTATGTGAGCAGCATCTCCTGCGCCGACGTGGGGATGGCGTCCCTTCTCACCGGAGCGGGGCGGGAAACGAAGGACGACGTGCTGGATCTTTCTGCGGGACTCATCGTGCACAGAAAGGTGGGTGACAGGGTAAGAAAGGGCGATGCGATCGCCACGGTCTATTCCTCGGATGAAAAAAAGCTTGAAAGCGCCGCGGCAAAGCTTCTGGACGCATATGAATTCTCCCAGGAAGAGACGGAGCCGTTAAGGCTCATCCATGAGATCATCATGTGAGGCATATCTTGATAGTAAACGCCGTAAGAAAACGTAAAAGCGACGTGCTCCTGGAGTTCGGGGAGGACAGCGTCCTTCTGATAGACCCAGCACTGGTAAAAAAGTTCGGTCTCAGGCCGGACAGCGAATTCGACCTGGCGGAGCTCCTGAAACAGAACGAGCCCTTCTCCAGGAAAAGGGCCGCTTCCTGCGCCCTGGATTATCTTGAGAAAAGCTCCCGCAGCGTAAAGCAGCTCACGGAGCATCTCTTTTCAAAGAACCTGCAGGCTTCGGTCATAGAGGAAACGGTAAAGGAGCTCATCTCCAAAAATCTCCTCAACGACAGGGATCTTGCCTCCCGGGTGACGGAGAACATGATCTCCTCGGGAAAGAGCCTCAGAAAAACGAAGGAAAAGCTGTACAGGGCCGGCATCGGCCGGGAAGTGATAGCGGAAACGGCCTCCGCAGTGGACGGGACCGCCGAGAGAGGCAACCTCATGGAGTTCCTCAAAAGGAAAAATGAGTCGCTCAGACGAACTCCGCCCCTTCTCAGAAGGGAAAAGATGATACGAAGCGCCGTCTCCGCCGGCTTTTGTGCCTCGGACGCCTCAGGGATAGCGGAGGAGCTCACCGCGGATGACGACCCCGCCGACTACGAAGACTACTACATGGAGCTGGGCCGCAGAAGGCTCAGGGCCCTGATGGATAAAGATCTTTCCGAGAAGGAGCTCAGGAAGCGCTTCGTCTCCGAGATGCGTAAAAAGGGCTCCCCCATGGGATTCATCGAAGAATGCCTCAGGGAAGCCGAAGACAGCTAAAGTGATGGATGACAGCGGCTCAGCCGCTGTCTTATTGTTTGTCGAAATACTTTTTCCCGGAATCGGGACAGAAATATGTCCTGATGTAGCCGTCCGTGGATACCACCACGAACTCGTTGGTCTCCTCCAGGTAATAGATGTCGTCCCCGTCCTCCTTCTCGGTCTTGTGCAGGGACGCGGGATCGTTGATCACCCTGCAGGCCGCGAGGCGGTACTCCTCTGCGGAAGAAAAGCCCATTTCCACACCGTGCTTCTCATAGTGCTGTCTGAGGAGCTTCTCTGTCCTGAAATAATATTCCTTTGCCTCTGTCCCGTTCTGGGGCGGCGTGACGGGACTTTTCGGCATCAAGAGTACGATGAGCAGCGCCGCTAAGATCAGTATCCCGGCGGCTGTGAGGATCCTGCGCACGGTCTTATTCATCCAGTGACCTCCTGAACTCTTCCCTGGCGTCGGCAAGGCACATCTCATTTGCTCCGCCGGAGAGGGTCTCATCCCTTTTCTGGAGAGGGTCGTCCTCCCAGCCGCAAACGGGACATATCTCATAGGAATTCCTCTCGCTGAAGGGATAGGCCCCGCAGCAGGGACACATAAGTTCCTCATCTGCCCCGTCGTATACGACCTCAAAACCGAGGGCAAGCGCGGCGCGGATCGCTCCCACGTCGCCTCCGTCCAGTTTCTCCGGCTCCTTCTTCACCAGCAGCATCAGACCGCCCTCTTCAGTATGCATCTTTTCCTCCGGCGGGGAGACGATGCCCTCGTCCGTCAGATATATCATTGTACCCATAACAGTTTTCTCCTTGTTACGATTAGATATTATCACATTAAGATGAGTTTAAGAATTGTTTTTTTCAACGGCAAAACCCACCTCAGGTAGTATCATTTATAAAAACATGACAACACGGAGCAAACATCATGAGAAAAGACGGAAAAAGGGTCCGCAACGTTGACCCCATGTACTCCCTCATACCCTATTTCCTGGTAAGACGGTATGACGCCATGAACACAATCTCTCTGGACATACCCCTGGAACCGATCCAGAAGTATCTGAACGCCCAGAGAAAGAACGGCAAAAACATCAGCCATCTGGGCATCATCATAGCCGCCGTCCTGAGAGCCACAGCGGAATTTCCCGCACTGAACAGGTTCATCGTGAACCGCAAGATCTACGCGAGGAACGAATTCTCTGTTGGCATGGTGGTCTTAAAGCCCGGAGAGGCCAACGACACCATGAACAAGATCTACTTCGAGCTGGAGGACGACATCTTCACGGTACAGGAAAAGATCGACCGCTATGTGGAGGAGAACCGCAGGGCCGACAACGAAAACGCCACCGACAGGATCATGCGCATCCTTCTGGCCATCCCGGGACTGATCCGTTTCGCGGCGGATTTCCTGATGTTCCTTGACCGGCACAACCTGCTGCCCAGGGCCATCATCGAGGCCAGCCCCTTCCATGCCACCATGGGAATCACCAATCTGGCCAGCATCAGGACCAACTACATCCATCACCATATCTATGATTTCGGCACCATGGGCATGTTCGTTTCCATGGGAAATACCGAACTGGTGCCCATGAACCGCGGTGGGATCAACGTCCTGGAGAAATGCATCCCCCTGGGAGTCGTGATGGACGAAAGGATCGCTTCCGGCCATTACTTCGCCGCCGCTTTCCAGAGGATACGCTCCTACCTGAAGGATCCGAGCCTTCTGGAAGGTCCTCCCCAGGTGGTGAACCGCGACTTCCCCATCCAGGAGAACTGGCATTCATTTAAAAAGAAAAAGTGAGGATCGGTATTCCCGCCGCGCATTGCGGCGGGCTTTTTGGTATAAGAAAACCACGCGATAGTCGCGTGGTTTTCTTATACCAAACACAGGGGGCACTTTTCGGAAAGTGCCCCCTGTATCGTGTCATGCTGTGTCCTGCCAAATCAGCTGTACATTATCCTGTAGAGGGCAATGACCGCCTCCTTGGCATCGGTATCCCTCACCAGCACCGAGATGGTCCTTCCGGAGTCGCTGGTCTGGAACACGTCGATCTTCTCTGAATACAGGGCGTTGATGATCTTAGCCATGACTCCCGGAGTCGAGTGGACCCTGTCGCCTATGGCGGTGACGTCCGCGACGCCGCGCCTGAGTTCATAGGGTATCTTCAGTCCCTCCAGGACGCTGACCACATCGTCCACGTTCACGTCGTCGGTGATGTACTGGCACGAACGGTTGGAGATGTTGATCATGTCTATGTTTATGCCCTTTCTGGCTATCGCGTCGAACATATCGTTCTGCTGGGCCGTGTCCGAGCACTCCACAGTGATCTGGGTCTTGTGGGAGATGCTGGTGACGGCGGAGAAAAGGGGATTGACAGCCGAATTGGATCCGGTTATCACTGTGTGCTTCGATCCCCTGGGCTTTGAGATGTTCAGGATGCTCACGTCGATGTTGGCCATCTGGGCGTATCTGACGGCCCTGGGATGTATGACCTTGGCTCCCGAGGAAGCCATGAGATATATGTCGCTGTAGCTTATGGTATCGAAGATCTCCGCGGATTCCACCACGTTGGGGTCCGCGTTCATGATGCCGTCCACATCAGTGTAGATCTCCACGCTGCTGGCATGAAGAGCCGCGGCTATGGCGGTGGCGGTGGTATCGCTCCCTCCCCTTCCCAGGGTGGTCACCTCACCATCGGCGCTCATGCCCTGGAAGCCGGCCACCACGGGGATCTCCCCGCGGCTGATGCGGTCCATGAGGGGCATGGGATCTATCGAAAGGATCTCTGCGTCGCTGTAGTTGTCATCCGTACGGATCCCCGCCTGGCCCCCGGTCACCGGGACGGCGTTTATGCCGTTCCTCACCAGGCAGTCGGACACCACCACGGTGGAAATGATCTCACCGCAGGACATGAGAAGATCCTTTGACCTCTTGTCCCTGTAGTCGCTCCCCACCAGGGAGAGCAGGGTGTCCGTGGCGTAGGCGCTGGGGTAACGCCCCATGGCGGATACCACTATGACGGGATGGAATCCCTCGTTTATGACGCTTTTGGCATTCTCCGCTATCTTCATGCGGCACTGGGGATCGTTGACGCTGGTCCCGCCGTACTTCTGGACGATTATCTCCATTCGGTGCTCCTTTATGCTCTTTCACCACTTTGCCCCGCACACAGGGCGGGGCAAAGAGAAATGTTACTGTCTGTTTTTATTGTTGTTTCCGGAGCGGTTATTGTTGTTGCGGTTACCGCTGTAGGAAGAACGTCTGTTTTCGCTTCTCTCGGGACGGTCGTCCTCTCCTCCGGGCAGAAGTGCCTTTCTGGAAAGATTGATCCTTCCCTGCTTGTCGATCTCGACGACCTTGACCTCGATCTCATCTCCGATGGAGACCACATCCTCCACGTTCTCGACCCTCTTGGTATCGAGCTTGGAGATATGTACGAGACCTTCCCTGCCGTTGGGCATCTCCACGAAGGCTCCGATGTTCATGATCCTGGTGACCTTGCCGGTGAACACTTCACCGACCTCGATATCCTTGATGATGCCTTCGATGATCTGCTGTGCCTTCAGGCCGGCCGCCGCGTCGGAGCTGCCGATGTATACGGTGCCGTCGTCCTCGATGTCGATCTTGACTCCGGTATCCTCGATGATCTTGTTGATGACCTTTCCGCCGGAACCGATGACCTCACGGATCTTGTCCACGGGGATGTGCATGGTGATGATCCTGGGAGCGTACTCGGACACCTCAGCACGGGGCTTGTCGATGCAGGCGAGCATCTTTCCGAGGATGAACAGTCTGCCTTCCCTGGCCTGGGTAAGGGCCTTGGTGAGGATCTCTTCATTGATGCCGTGGATCTTGATGTCCATCTGGATGGCGGTGATGCCTTCCGCGGTACCTGCTACCTTGAAGTCCATGTCTCCGTAGAAGTCTTCCACGCCCTGGATGTCCGAAAGGACGCAGATCTTGTCATCAGTCTTGATGAGGCCCATGGCGATGCCCGCAACGGGGGCCTTGATGGGAACGCCCGCGTCCATAAGGCTGAGGGTGGAACCGCACACGGATGCCTGGGAGGTGGATCCGTTGGAGCTGAGTACTTCCGAGACCACTCTTATGGAATAGGGGAACTCCTCAACGGAGGGGATAACGGGCTCAAGGGCTCTCTCCGCGAGGGCGCCGTGGCCGATCTCACGTCTTCCGGGGCTTCCGATACGTCCGGTCTCGCCCGTGGAATAGGGCGGGAAGTTGTACTGATGCATGTATCTCTTGGAATCCTCTTCGGTGAGGCCGTCAAGGATCTGGTTGTCCCTGAGGGTGCCGAGGGTAACGACGCTCATGACCTGGGTGAGTCCCCTGGTGAAGATGCCGCTGCCGTGGACTCTCTTGAGCTTTCCGACTTCACATGTTATGGGTCTGATCTCGGTAAGGGTCCTTCCGTCGGGACGGACTCCGTCCTCGCTGATCTTCTTTCTTACGATCTCCTTGAGGATCTTCTCGGAGATCTCGATGATGTCAGAGGCTCCCTCGGGGAACTGCTCGGAATACTTTTCAACGAGGGCCTTCTGGGCTGCTTCAGTCTTGGCGTCTCTGGCGATCTTGTCGGTCTCCTTGAGAACTTCCGTGAACAGCTCGTATGCTTCGTCATGGATTACGTCGTATATCGCCTCGTCCGGTCTGTGATAGGGGATGTCGGCCTTGGCCTTTCCTATCTGGGCGATGATGTCCTTCTGGAAGGCGACGATCTTCTTGATCTCCTCGTGTGCCTTGAGGATGGCCTTGATCATGATGTCCTCGCTGACGATGTTCGCGCCGGCTTCCACCATGAGGACCGCTTCCTCCGTTCCGGCAACGGTCAGGTTGAGGTCTGAGACCGCTCTCTGCTCGCTGGTGGGGTTGACCACCAGTTCACCGTTAACGAGTCCCATGTTTACTCCTCCGACGGGGCCGTCGAAGGGGATGTCCGAAATGCACAGTGCCAGGGAGGCGCCGTTCAGAGCGGTGATCTCGGGAAGGTTGTCATACTCGACGCTGACTACCGTGGCCACCACCTGGACATCGTTTCTGAATCCCTTGTCGAACATGGGTCTGAGGGGACGGTCGATAAGTCTGGCGGAAAGGGTGGCCTTGTCTGAGGCTCTTCCTTCCCTTCTCAGGAATCCGCCGGGGATCCTTCCCACAGCGTAGAGCTTTTCCTCATAGTTGATGCTGAGCGGGAAATAGTCCAGGCCGGGCTTGGGCTCCTTGGACATGCAGGCGGTGATGAGCACCGAGGTGTCGCCGTAGGAAACGAGGGCGGAACCGTTGGCAAGTCTTGCTAATTCACCGGTCTCCACAACGAAGGGGCGTCCGGCGAAATCTGTTTTGAATGTCTGTTTCAATTTTTCCTCCTGATTACCTTAAAAAGAGGCTTCCGTATCCGAAGTACGGGCATTTTTTTAAAGCTTTTTAATTCAACCCGATAATTTTATCATATTTCTCTTCTCAAACGAACATATATACGTTAAAAAGTGGCGTTTCAAGGGACTTTTTATTCCCCTGACGGGACCGGCGCGATACGGAAGGGACGAGTTTGCCGGAATCCTTGCAATGAAGGGATATATAAGAAATTCAGAGGATCTTTGACGGGATCTCATGCTTTACGGCGCCTTCGGGAGCTATACGTCTTCTTTTCAGTCCCTCTCTCGCTTGCATGGAGCCTCCCCGGGAATATATAATAAATATATATGGAGGTGAGCCATGAAGAAGAAACAGCTGATCACATCCGGGGCGCCCGGAGCGATAGGTCCCTATTCCCAGGGCATAGATACGGGAAAGATGGTCTTCGTCTCGGGACAGATCCCCGCCGATCCTTCGGACGGTACGTTCCCGGAGGGGATAGAAAAGCAGACCGAGAGAGCCCTTCTGAACGTGAAGGCCGTGCTTGAGAGCGCGGGATGCGCTATGGACGACGTGGTGAAGACCACGGTCCTTCTTAAGAGCATGGATGATTTCGCGGCCATGAATTCCGTCTACGAGACATTTTTCAGCGAGCCATGTCCCGCGAGAGCCGCCTATGAGGTGGTCAGGCTCCCCAAGGACGCCATGGTGGAGATTGAGGCCATAGCGGTAAAGACGAAAAAGAACAAAGGCAAGGAGAAAAAGACCAGATGAGAATAGCAGTCACCCATGATGACAACGGAGAGATCTTCCAGCATTTCGGACATTCCGAGCAGTTCAAGATCTACGATACCGACGCCACGAGCATAGTGAAGTCCGTGGTGATACATACCGACGGGAACGGCCATGAGGCCCTGGCGGGCTTCCTCGCCCAGTGCGGTGTGAGCGTGCTGATCTGCGGAGGGATCGGAGCCGGAGCCCAGAGGGCCCTTCTTGAGAACGGCATTGTCCTTTACGGAGGATGCAGCGGAAAGGCCGACGACGCCGTGATGGCGATGCTCGCGGGAGAGCTGGAGTACGACCCCAACATAAAGTGCGATCATCACTGCGCGGGAGAGGAAGGAGAAGCTCATCACTGCGCACATCATGAGGATCATGAGCACTGCGGATGCCACGAGGAAGGGCACGAGCACTGCGGATGCCACGAACAGAAAGA
>CADBPP010000195.1 GCA_902796565.1 uncultured Eubacteriales bacterium
CGCCAGGAGCATCCCCTCGGTGAACATATATGACATGATCATCCCCCATCAGGGCCTGTGTGAAAGATTCGGCGGCCATTCCCAGGCCGCGGGACTCAGCGTCAGGGAGGAGAATTTCGATCTTCTGGCGTCCAGGGTGAACGGCTATGCTTCGGAATGCGGGATAGAAGCGAAGCTGATACGCACCGTAAGCTACGACATGGAGGCCTTCACCGACTGCCTCAGTCTGGAGGGCATACGCCAGCTGGAGGCCTTCGCCCCCTACGGCTACGCCAATCCGAAGCCCGTGATGCTCATGGAGGGGGCCTCTCTCAGCAACGTCAGGCGAATGGGCAGCACAGGAAAGCACGCCAGGCTCTCCGTCACATGCGCGGGACACTTTTTTTCGGCGGTGGCCTTCGGTATGGCCGACGAGATAGCGGGTCTCGATCTTTCAATGTCCTACGACGTGGTCTTCACCCCGTCAGTGAACACATACAGGGGGATCGAAGAGGTACAGCTGGAGATAAAGACGCTGCAGGAGGCCATGGAGACTCCCGAAGAGTATTACGAGAGCCTCTTCGATCACTTTTACGCCAACCCCGCGTCCGTCAGCGGCTTCATCCCTGCACCCTCCTCGGTGATGGAATGCACCCCGGAAGAGGCTGTGGAGAAATATCTCTCAAATCTCTTCGTGGTTTACGGCAAGGATATGTTCATGAGGCTCAGGCGCTACGCATCCCACAGGGGAATCCCCGTGAACGTTTCCTACGGGATGGAAAAGCCCTTCAGGGAAGGGGAGCTCAATCTCCTGGTGTGTCCCGTGGGCGACAGCCTTCCCGCGGACAGGCCACTGACGGTATGCGATCCGCCGGTATTCTCGGGCTACGAGAGCCGTTTCTACCTCGGACGGGAGGACGTTTTCTTCATGCCCTCACAGAGATACATCCCGGATGTGCTGCCTGAGCGGGAGCTCATCGGCATGGTATACAAAAAGCTTCCGGTTCTCTCCTCCATGAAGGGAGACTGGCACCGCTACATGGCTTACCTGGACACCCTCTGCCGCTGCAGGCTTAATGTATTTTTGCTGAGAATATGTTTGGATATTTTGAGTGAAATGGATATAATTGAATATGAGATGAATGACAGTGTTCTCGAGGTGGTCTTCCACACCGTAAAGGGAGGAGTCGATCTGGGCTCATCCTCCATCCTCAGGAAGATATCGGGGGCATACCGTAAGGAGGTATCAGATGGAACTGAAAGATAAGATCAGAGTAATAGAGGGGTTCCCCAATGAAGGAATAAGCTTTAAGGACGTCACCACGCTGACGAAGGATCCTGAGGCGTTCAAAGCCGCGGTGGATGAGCTGGCGGCACGCTGCCCGAAGGATTTCGACCTGGTCATCGGGCCTGAATCCAGAGGATTCCTCTTCGGCACCGCTCTGGCATACAAGCTCGGCAAGGGATTCGAGCCCGTCAGAAAGCCCGGCAAGCTGCCCGCAGAGACCGTGGAAGTATCCTATGCTCTGGAATACGGCACCGACACCCTGCAGATCCATAAGGACGCGATCGAAAAGGGGATGAAGGTGGTCATCGTGGACGATCTGATCGCCACCGGCGGCACGCTGCAGGCATGCTGCAAGCTGGTGGAACAGCTGGGCGGAGAAGTCGCCGCGGTGGTGGCCGTCATAGAACTCACAGACCTTAAGGGAAGAGAGCTGCTGAAGGGATACAAAGTGGAATCCCTCGTGGAATATCCCGTCTGACAGAGAATACACGCCGGAGAAGGCTTCTCCGGCTTTTTTACATTTATGCCTTATGAACAAACGTTATACATTTGAGACAGAAAGAATGATACTGACCACCAGCGACATGTCGATGGTGGGCGATATCCTTGATTTCAACCTCCGCAACGCGGAGCATTTCGCCGAGTGGGAGGATAAAAAGAGCCCTGATTACTATACCCGGGAATACCACCGCTTTCTTGTCAGGAACGAAAGGGAGGAGATGAAGAACAATTCGGGCTTCGTCCTCTACCTGACGGATAAGAAGACAGGCAGGATAATCGGCAGGGTGGCGGTCTTCGGGATGCTCGGCGGCAACTGCTCCTTCTGCACCCTTGGCTACAAGCTGGACCGCGACTGGCAGCACATGGGCTACATGCATGAGGCCCTTCAGGAAGTGATCGGTATCCTTTTCGACGAGATGGACATGCACCGCCTGGAAGTGTACATCCTTCCGAAGAATGAAAAGAGCATAAACGTCGTGAAGCGTCTCGGGTTCAAACAGGAAGGCATCGCGGAGAAATATATGAGGATCTTCGGGAGATGGGAGGACCATCTCAGATTCGTAATGCTCAGGGAGGACAGACAGAAATGAAAAAGGCTATAGTATTCGGCGGCGGAGGAAGCCGCGGTTCCTATGAGCTGGGAGCCTGGAGGGCTCTCAATGAGCTGGGAAAGAAGTTTGACATCGCGACGGGAACATCCATAGGCTCCATAAACGCATGCATGTATGTGCAGCAGAACTATGAGATGGCGGAAAAGCTCTGGCATGAGATCAGCATGGATGAGATCATGGAGCACGGCATCAGCATCTCATCATCCATAGAGAAGATGATGGAGCAGAAGGACCAGATCCCCAAGGCGATAATGACATTTCTCCGAAACAGCGGTGCCGACGTGACGCCCCTGCGAAAGCTTCTCAAAGAGTGCATGTCGGAGGAGAGATTCTTCTCTTCCCCCATCAACTACGCTCTTATGACCGTGAGGTATCCCTCTCTGGAGCCTGTGGAGATCTACAAGTCCAACATTGCCCCCGGCATGCTCTCCCAGTGGGTGATGGCGTCCGCCTCCCTTTTCCCTGCCTTTCCGGTATGTGAGATAGACGGGGAGGAGTACATCGACGGCGGATACTACGAGGACGCCCCGGTATCCCTGGCCCTGAGGCTTGGCGCTGAAAAGGTCACCACCATCTATCTGAAGGACAGGCGCCACGCCAGGAAGGATCTGTATTACTTCCACCCCTTCAATACATGCATCGCTCCCCACGACGGCCTCGGCAGCATGCTGGACTTCTCCCAGGACATCATGCGCTACAATGAGATGCTGGGCTATTACGACGTCATGAAGCAGAACGGCCGCTACCGCGGTATGCAGTATACCTTCACCAACGAATCGGTGAAGAAGCTCGAGCGCTACATACACCGCTTTGTCAGGGACATAAGCCTCCTGAGCATACCGGACAACCACCTGGTGCCGGTGATCTCCAGGAACATCGCGGGACTTAAGTATCTTTCGTTCCTTGAGGGATACTGCAATATGCCCAGGCCCCAGGCCTCCGACATCTTCCTCGCGAAGACGGAGATGCTGATGATAAGGATGGACATGCCCGCGGACAGGGTATACGATCTGGGGGAAGTGCTCAGGGAGATACTGAAGTATTTCGACGAGAAGGACCGCTTCGTCCTGCCCAACGACATCATCGCCAGGAGCAAGAAGAAGGTGGAGGAGCTGCTTTCTGCCCACATGAAGAGCGACCTTCCCGATACCACCAGGGAGTTCATAAACGCTGTGTTCGCCAGAACACTGAGAAAATGACCGAAAAGATCATCTTCTGATCGGTAAGGCGTGGAATACGTGTTTCAGAGAGCATATTGTGTTAAAATCTTTGTATTATTTTCATTGATATACCGGCGGCGGAGCGTATGAAACAGAAACACAGATTTGGAATTTACCTGATATCACTTATACTTTTCCTTTCCGCGGCAGTCCCCTCGGACGCTTCGGCGGGGACGGAATTCAGACCTGAAGGATGCGACTTCATCATCGGAGTCGAAAATTTTCCGGAGGGCGGGAACACTGACGATTACTTCCTCTTCGAGGCTCAGGAGGGAGTTCTTCACGTGTACGGGGACGTGACACTGCGTACCGAAGGAGTTACAGGGCAGAGAGTCTGTGTGGAAGGGGACTGCAGGCTGACCCTCTCCGGAGCGAGCGTCAGCGCATCCTACGGTCCCGGTATGATCATCAAAGCGCCTTATAAGGCAGAGCTTATCCTGGCGGAGGGCACGGTGAACTCATTTACCGGCTCCGCGGGAAAGAACATCAACGACACTCCCGGCGGGTTCGCGGGGATAGAGGTGGAATTCCTCTATGAGGAAGGGGAGTTCCCTTCCAATGTGATGGCATCCCTGACGGTCAGCGGGGAAGGGACCCTAAACGCCTCGGGCGGACCCAATTCCGCCGGGATCGGGGGATCCAACAGCAGCGGGGAGAGCCTCGGCAGGGGGCTTTACGGCAACATCACCATCGACTCCGGAACTGTGAACGCACTGGGCGACCGGGGAGGTGCCGGCATAGGCAGCTCCAACAATCCCGGCGGCGGAACCAGCAGCGGTTCCTACAAGAAGACCGGAAACAATACCTGGGGCGCCATAACGATAAACGGCGGGACGGTGGACGCCGAGTCAAAAGACGGAGCCGGCATCGGAGGCGGCAACCATGTGGACAGCGGGACCATCGTGATAAACGGGGGCACCGTCAGAGCCATGGGAGCCGCGGGCATAGGATGCGGCATAGGAAGTTCAAAGAACAACAGTACCGGAGCTGACAAGGGCCCGGGATACTACTGGGCCGATGTGACGATAAAGGGGGGCGACATCACCGCCGGCAGCAATGACATAGGAGCCGCCATAGGCGGAGGAATGTACTGTGACGCGGTGGTATATATCTCCGGAGGAACCATAAGAGCCGAGGGCGGGAGCCGCCAGGGCAATACCCACCACGGAGGAGCAGGCATAGGCGGAGGGTACCTCGGCCACGCCGACATCACGATAACCGGGGGCACCATCACCGCGACGGGCGGGGACGGCGCCGCGGGCATCGGTTCCGGAGGGAGCCCCAACTCCAATGAAAAGAGGGGCGAAAACGGGCGCAGCACCGCCCCTGCCGTGGTCAGAGTCGATTATACCGACATACTCATAACCGGAGGCACCATCGACGCCACCGGCGGAGAAAAGGGCGGGGCCGGGATAGGCCTCGGCACCGGCGGGGACAGGGTCTCCGTTACGATCATCGGAGGAGATATCACTGCCAGAGGCGCGAAATCGGATGCCGATTCCATGAGGGGCGGAGCCGGTATAGGCTCGGGCTTCTACGGCGCGGGCACCGAGAATGAAAAGTACTTCGTCGAAGCGGACACGGACGTGACCATCGCCGGAGGCAGCGTCACAGCCATCGGAGGCTGGGGAGCTTCCGCCATAGGCAGCGGGGCCGACAACAGGATGGCGGTGTATATCGAGATCGACGCCACCGATGATGGATGCGATCTCGAGGCCTATTCCGACGGTACCAAGTTCGCGATCGATACGAGAAACCTCCATGAGGACGGCACCACCACTTCCCAGGCGGACGACGATCCCTCATCGAGGGTGATAAGCGGCAACCTCCTGCAGGGCACCTTCGTGCACAAGGGAGAGATCGGCGACATAGAGCAGGATCCGGAGGGCCTGAGCTCCATACTGATCACCAACGACCAGACGGATGAGACGAAGGAGCTCACGATGATGCCTGAGAGCTACCGTTCCTACGCCACGAACGTCAGCGGCAGCGGAGTCTACACGGTCTACACCGACGCTGAGGAGATAGGCCGGGGCGAGGGAAGATACTTCGCCGTATGCCCCAGGGAGAACTGGTCGGATGAGTACGAGACCGGCAACCTGGTGCAGTATACGGTGGACGATGACAGGCTTTCCGACAATTTCTACCTGTTCCCCGTAAAGACCATCGTGGTGGCAAAGGAGATCGAAGCCGCGGAGGAACTGAAAAACGGTATCGACGCCACGCTCTGTTTTGCCATCTCCTACAAACAGGACGGGGAAAACATCTTCGTGAGGGACAGTGACGGAAATATCCTCATGACCGAGATAGAGGTGGTATCGGGAGTTCCCATGACGAAGGCCTACTTTGCCGGAGTCCAGGACCGTACCTACGACGTATGGGAGATGAGAGAGGACGGCACTCCCATGGCGGCGGGCGACCATGTCGGCATCGCCGTCGTTAAGAGGATAACCACCCGCCACGGGGACGACACCTCCAATAACGCCACCATTTCGCCGGAGCAGTTCACCGACGAAGTGACGGTGATCAACGAGCTCACATACGACAGGCCTCCCTCACCGCCCACAGGGGCACAGAGCCACGCGGTGCTCCTGGTGTGCGTACAGTATCTGTTCCTTGTGATATGCGCCTTTTCGGTGGTGATGAAAAAAAGGATGACGGATTGAAGCCCGTTCGTACGGGACCGGCAGCCTGGATCCGATCGACCGTATGCTTTCTTTCTGCCTGCCTCTGAAGGGATAATTGCGGGGAGGGCTCCGGCACCGCCCGCCGGAGAGAAAAGCGGGTGACTTTTTCCCTTTCTTACGGGAAAAAATGCGGTCCATCCATTGCTTTATGACAAAAAGATGGTATAATATCATGCGTATCCTTGGGGGATACTCCCCCCAATAGTCCAGAAGGAGGTAAAATCGCATGAATTCATATGAGACTCTGTTCATTCTGAACCCCAACTGCACAGAGGAAGAGATCGATGCCGAGGTCGCAAAGGTGACCGATATCATCTCCGCCGCAGGCGAGGTCAAGGCGACTGACAAGTGGGGCAAGAGAAAGCTTGCCTATGACATCAACAAGAACAGCGAAGGTTACTTCGTGCTCGTACAGTTCGAGTCAGAGCCCAAGGTCCTTGATGAGCTCAACCACATCTACAGGATCACAGAGAACATTTTAAGAGGCATCTACGTTAAGGTAGAGGAATAAGTATCCGAAGGTAAACAGTTATGGTAAACAAAGTGATTCTTATCGGAAGACTTACAAGGGATCCCGACGTGAGGAACGTGGGCGACGCTAAGGTCGCCAACTTCACCCTCGCAGTGGACCGTACATACAAGAATCAGAACGGTGAGCGCGAAGCGGACTTCATTCCCATCGTGGTATGGAGAAAGACCGCGGAACTGTGTGAGAGATTCCTCTCAAAGGGTTCCATGTGCGCAGTCACCGGACGTCTTCAGGTCAGAAGCTATGACGCCAATGACGGTACGAAGCGTTATGTGACCGAGGTCGTCGCCGACGAGGTACAGTTCTTCCTCGGCAATTCCCAGGGTCAGTCGGCTCAGAGACAGGATACGCCTTACCAGAGCCAGGCCCAGCAGGATCCGGGATACGGAGTTCCCCTTGACGAGTTCGAGGAGATCGAAGACCTCACCCTTCCGTTCTAACCTATTCTAAAGAAAGGAACAAACGAAATGTCAGCACCTGAAAAGAAGGAATATCAGAAGAATGATTTCAGACGCAGGAAGAAGGTTTGCTACTTCTGCGAGAACAATATCGAGCATGTGGATTACAAGGACGTCGCTCTCCTGAGAAAGTATGTCTCAGAGCGCTACAAGATCCTTCCCAGAAGGGCCACAGGCACCTGCGCAAAGCATCAGAGACAGGTCACCAGCGCCGTCAAGATCGCAAGAAATATCGCGCTGCTGCCCTACACCACCGACTGATCGAGTCAGACCGGCGGGCTTTATGCCCGCCTTTTTTTTATTGTGTATCAACGGAAAAATCAGGTTGCACCCCGA
>CADBPP010000196.1 GCA_902796565.1 uncultured Eubacteriales bacterium
CTGAAGGCAAAAGACTGCCCGGATGGCATTTCCTGTCCTGTCGATTTACATTCCCTCAGGCTTTTCCCTGAGCCACTTTTCTATCTCGTCATCTGTGCCGTACACATAGTGCTTGCCGTCGATGTGATGCATGGTGCCCCAGTTGTAATCTATGCCGCTGGAGGCATAGTCGTAGGTGAAGGACACATGGTTCTTCTCCGTGCGGGGGTTGGGGCTGGGTATGGCGGAGAGAAGGCTCCTGGTGTAGGGGTGCACGGGATTGTCGAAGATCTCGTCCGTAGTACCTGTCTCCAGCATCCTTCCCAGGTGCAGGACTCCGATGCGGTCGGAGATGTACTTGACCATGGAAAGGTCATGGGCAATGAACAGGTACGCCGCTCCCGTCTCATCCTGGATATCCCTCATGAGGTTCACCACCTGAGCCTGGATGGAAACGTCCAGGGCGGAGATGCACTCGTCCGCTATTATCAGGTCGGGATTCATGATAAGGGCTCTCGCTATGCCGACCCTCTGGCGCTGCCCTCCGGAGAACTGATAAGGATAGCGGTCATAATGCTCCGCCGCGAGACCCACCTTTCTGAGGATGTTGTCGATATGGGCTTTCCTGTCCTCCTTCGATGCATAGGCATGGTTGATGTCCAGGCCTTCACCGATGATGTCACCGATCTTTTTTCTCGGATTCAGAGACGCCATGGGATCCTGGAAGATCATCTGCATGCGGGTCCTCAGATCGTTTTTCGTCTCCTTGTCCAGCTTGCCGGAGATGACCTTGCCGTTGAAGGTGACGGTGCCGCTGGTGGGATCGTAAAGCCTTATGATGCCCCGCCCGATGGTGGTCTTGCCGCTGCCGGACTCCCCCACCAGACCGTAGGTCTCGCCGGGATAGATCTCGAAGCTGACGTCGTCCACCGCCTTGACCGTATATTTTCTGTTTATCCTGAAATACTGCTTGAGCTGCTCCACCTTGAGGATCGGCTCAGCGTCGTAGTTAACGCTCATCTCTCTCAGCCTCCTTCAGCATACGGTCTATCCTGGCCCGGAGCTCTTCCGGCATCTCGATCTTCGGAGCTCTGGGATCCAGCAGCCAGGTCGCCGCGTAATGGGTCTCGGACACCTTGAACATGGGGGGATCAGCCAGACGGTCCACCTTCAGGGCGTACTCGTTTCTCGGGGCGAAGGCGTCTCCCGTTACCTCATGAAGCAGGTTCGGGGGCGAGCCCGGGATCGTGTAAAGCCTCGCGTCGTCCGTCTGCAGATCAGGCATGGCGGAGAGGAGTCCCCATGTATAGGGATGTTTCGGATCGTAGAAGATCTCCTCCACGTTGCCCACTTCCACTATCTTACCGGCGTACATGACGTTCACGTAGTCGGCGACCTTTGCCACCACCCCCAGGTCGTGGGTGATGTAGATGACGGCGATGTTCCTTTCCTTCTGAAGCTTCTTGATGAGTTCCAGTATCTTCGCCTGGATGGTGACGTCGAGAGCCGTCGTGGGCTCGTCGCAGATCAGAAGGTCCGGGTTGCAGGAGACGGCGATGGCTATCACCACCCTCTGCCTCATGCCTCCGGAGAGCTGGTGCGGGTACTGCTTCAGCCTCTTTTCGGGATCCGTTATGCCAACTTCCTCCAGCAGCTCCACCGCCCTGGCCTTTGCTTCATCCTTTGAAAGGCCCAGATGCATGATCATGCCCTCCGTGAGCTGCTTTCCGATGGTCATGGTGGGATCCAGTGATGTCATGGGATCCTGGAACACCATGGCGATGCGCTTTCCGTTGATGTTCTTTCTGATCCACTTTTTCTCCTGCTTGAGGATGTCGACGGTCTTCTTTTCTCCCGATTCATCCTCGTATGTGAAGAATATCTCACCGCTGTTGATGGTGGCGTTGCCCGCAAGAAGGCCCATGGTGGTCTTCATGACAACGGACTTTCCGCTGCCTGACTCTCCCACTATGGCCACGGTCTCGCCCTTTTCCAGATCCACGTTCACTCCTCTGATGGCGTGAACCGGGCCTGCGGTGGTGGAGAAGGTTATGTCAAGGTTTCTTATATCAAGTATCTTTTCTGCCATTTCCTGCCTCCTACATATCCTCTATCCTGGGTGCCAGGGCTTCCCTGAGCCCGTCTCCCACGAAGTTGAACGCCAGCATCAGCAGGGCCAGCACCACGATGGGGGGCAGTATCTGATAGGGCAGAGTGGTTATGTTGTTGAATCCGTCCTCGATGAGGGAACC